>NZ_FOIU01000006.1 GCF_900111495.1 Chryseobacterium wanjuense
TTTATCTTTGCTAGATGCTAGATGCTAGATGCTAGATGCTAGATGCTAGATGCTAGATGCTAGATGCTAGATGCTAGATGCTAGATGCTAGATGCTAGATGCTAGATGCTAGATGCTAGATGCTAGATGCTAGATGCGCGGGGAGCTCCGGAGGAGCGACCTGTTAATAGCCCATGAATGTAATGTTTGGAGAGATTAGCCCTGTAGGGGCGACCTGTAATAACAACGACATTTAATATTGCATATGGAAATATTAAAAAACGAATAAGGAATGAGTAGTTTTGCTAGTAACTAGTCTTATTTTGCAGTATTGCTATTGTAATGTTTAAGTTTTAATTATATTTTTATTAAAAAATAAAGATGTATAGCCTGAAGAACTTGAAAATTGTTCTGTTTATTTTACTGATTACTATTTTTTCTAATAATTTAAAATCTCAAAAAATAAAAGTTGGTGATTTTACAGTCTTGGCTTTCTATACAGGAAAGAATGACATGGCTCACATTAGTTTTGTTAAGGAAGCTAATCACTATTTTGATTCTTTAAGCATAGTTAAACATTTTGAGTATCAATCGACTGATGATTGGAATAGGATGACTTTTGATGAATTATCAAAATATGATGTTATATTGTTTTTAGACACACGGCCTGAAGATCCTGATCAGAGGAAGGCGTTTCAAAAGTATATGGAAAAAGGAGGTAGTTGGATGGGATTTCATTTTTCGGCTTTTTCATTGGAGAAGTCTGCTCATGAAAATAACTGGTCATGGTATCATGATACCTTTCTTGGTTCGGGAGATTACAAAAGTAATACATGGCGTCCAACTTCTGCGGTATTAAAAAGGATTGCTAAAAATAAATTTAGCCCGGAGAAATTTATTAATGCGTCGCCGAATGAATGGTACGCATGGAAAAACGACCTGAGAAGAAATAATGATATCGAAATATTGTATGCAATCGATGAGAGAAGTTTTCCTTTAGGAACCGGACCGAAAAAACATGAAATCTGGACGGAAGGATTTTATCCAATCATTTGGAAAAACAAAAATTATAATATGATCTATTCCAATATCGGGCATAATGATATGGATTATGAGCATCAATATGGAAAAAATTCTGTGAGAACTTTGTCTTTTACTTTTAGAAGTAAGGATTATGGTGATTTTATTATAAATGCAATATACTTTTTAGCGAAGGAGAAGAGGAGGAGATTTGGTTTATAGTTGTTTGTTGCTGGTTTCTTGTTAATGCAATTGGGTTACACATAGGCTGATTTTTTATCTTGTAGTGATTATTTTTTTACCGTTCTTGTTAAATTTCTTGCAATGACTGATATTACTGAATATGACAAAAACCCTAGCCCTGATAGGAACGGTTACCCCGCAGTTGACGTTGGAAAGTTTGAGAGTGGGAGGGCTTTAGAATTGGGGAGGATTGGAAGGATGGAACGAGGAGTAAAAGTGGATAGCAGGATAAGCTTCTGAAAATTTTTAACTGTATTTTAAAAGATTATTTCTAATCATAAAAATTATAATAGACCAAATCTCTTGAAGACCTCTCAATTTATGTCGTAACTTTATCTTATGAAAGAGCATATTGCGAGAGGGTTTAGATTTGAAACGTATAAGGCGCCGGAACTATCTGTGTTTGATCGGTTGCTAGAAATCTTTACGGATCTGTTGACCCATACCTCAGGAGATTTTGATGAAGCGATCGACTGGCTTCGAATGCTGGATGAAGAATATCAATTGACGACACCGGAATATACCATTGATGATTTTATCGAAGACCTCAAGAAGAAGGGATACATCCGTGAGGAAGTAGATCCTAACGGAGGTGGAAATGGCGTACGTTTGAGTGCAAAAATGGAGCAAAACATCCGTAAACAGGCTCTTAATCAAATCTTCGGAAACCTTGGAAAAAGCGGAAACGGAAATCACAAAACTAAAAAAAGCGGAACGGGTGAAGATACAACCGGTGAATTCAGAAACTATAATTTTGGAGATCCTGTTGAAAAAATTTCTATTACAGAAAGTCTGAAAAATGCCCAAATCAATAACGGAATCGGAGATTTTCATCTTACCGAAAACGATCTTATTGTGGAAGACAGTATTCATCAGTCGCAGATGAGTACGGTTTTGATGATCGACATCAGCCACAGTATGATTCTGTACGGCGAAGATCGTATCACGCCTGCCAAAAAAGTGGCAATGGCTTTAGCTGAACTTATCACAACGCGTTATCCGAAAGACACTTTGGATATTATTGTTTTTGGTGACGATGCCTGGCCGGTTAAGATTCAGGAGCTTCCTTACCTGCAGGTTGGGCCATATCATACGAATACTGTTGCCGGACTTCAACTGGCGATGGATATTTTGCGTAGAAAACGAAATACCAATAAGCAAATCTTCATGATCACCGATGGAAAGCCAAGTTGTGTACGGGAAGCAGATGGTACTTATTATATGAATTCTTATGGATTGGACGAATATGTTGTCCAGAAATGTTACAATATGGCAGCTCAGGCTCGAAGACTGCATATTCCGATTACCACTTTTATGATTGCGCAGGATCCTTATCTACAGCATTTTGTGAGCGAATTCACAGAAGCTAATCAGGGGAAAGCTTTTTATACAGGGCTTAACGGTTTAGGACACATGATTTTTGAGGATTATGAAGCTAACCGTAAGAAAAGAATACGTTAAAGAATTCAATTCATACATACTATTTAAAGAAATTATCAATCAGATTTAAAATAATACAATGACTGCAAAGCCAGATATAAAAACATTAGGTTCACTAAAAGCATCAGGATATACAATAAAAAGCATTAAAGACGAGTTAAGAGATAACCTTAGAAATAAAATCCTTAACAAAGAGTCAGTTTTTGAAGGGATTTTCGGATATGAAAATACGGTAATTCCTCAATTGGAACATGCTATTCTCAGTCGTCACAACATCAATTTACTAGGGTTGAGAGGTCAGGCAAAAACGCGTCTGGCAAGAATGATGACAACATTATTGGACGAGTGGATTCCTTTTGTTGAAGGAAGCGAAATTAATGATGATCCGTTCAACCCAATTTCCCGTTTTGCGAAAGAACTGATTGAAACGGAAGGCGATAACACTCCGATCGAATGGCTTCACCGCGATGAAAGATTTTTCGAAAAACTGGCGACTCCGGATGTTACGGTTGCCGATCTTATTGGTGATGTCGATCCCATCAAAGCCGCCAATCTCAGACTTTCTTATGCAGACGACAGGGTGATTCATTTCGGGATGATTCCTCGTGCGAACCGCTGTATTTTCGTTATTAATGAATTGCCGGATCTTCAGGCGAGAATTCAGGTTTCGTTATTTAATATTCTTCAGGAAGGCGATGTGCAGATCCGTGGTTTTAAGGTGAGAATGCCTTTGGATATCCAGTTTGTTTTCACGGCAAATCCGGAAGATTATACCAACAGAGGAAGTATCGTGACACCATTAAAAGACCGTATCGGATCACAAATTTTGACACATTATCCTGAAAATATTCATATCGCGAAAGAAATTACAAAATATGAATTAAGTGCTGATGAGCGTCAGGAAAATAAAGTATATGTCCCTTCTCTGGCAAAAGATCTGTTGGAGCAGATTGGTTTTGAAGCCCGTGAAAGTGAATATGTAGATTTGAAAAGCGGAGTGAGTGCACGTATGAGCATCACAGCATTTGAAAATTTATTAAGTACCGCAGAACGCCGGTCATTATTGGCTGGAGATGAAAAAACGACGGTAAGATTAAGTGATTTTGTGGGTGTGATTCCGGCCATTACAGGAAAAGTTGAATTGGTATATGAAGGCGAACAGGAAGGCGCAGAGGCAGTGGCTCAGATGCTTATCGATAATGCGGTGAGCAGTTTGTTTACTACCTATTTCCCGAAAGTTGAAAAACTTGAAAAAAAGGGGATTGATGGTCCGTTTAGCCAGATTACCGACTGGTTTTTGGAAGATGACGGATTCTTAGAGATTACCGATGAATCTCCGGATGAAGCCTATGCAAAAGCTCTTAATCGTATTAGTCCGCTAGATCAGATTATAGAAAAATATCAACCGAATACGAAGGAAGAAGATATTTTATTCATGAAAGAATTTATCCTTTGGGGATTGGCTGTCAACAAAAAATTGAATAAAGAACGATTCAGAACGGGAGTATTCTTTTCTTAAAATGAATTAAGTATTATTTGAAGCTATTTCCCGCTTTCCGCACTCGCTATTTTCAGGGTTTCGGGTTGGGGCAAGCCAAAGGCTTGCCCCAACCCGAAACCCTGAAAATGAGCTCAAACAATTGCTCCAATCGGGGCTAGAGCCGCGGTCGGTAATTTAAATATTGAAAAATATCCACAAAGTTTGTCATTTAAACATAGTAGATATAGTTAGTGTCAAAAGATCGCGCTTAGATCCTTCTAGGATGACAAACTTGGGATGACCTTTTGAAAATAAAAAAAGATGTAGAAAACAAGTTCTACATCTTTTTAATTTATATAATCAATTCATTATCAAACCTGAATCACTCCCAAATTAAATTTCTCTGTAATCGGAGAGTGATTGGCTGCTTCAATTCCCATAGAGATCCATTTTCTCGTATCAACAGGATTGATGATCGCATCTGTCCAAAGTCTTGCAGCAGCATAAGTAGCTTCTGTCTGTTTTTGGTATCTTTTTGAGATCGTATCTAAAATTTCGTTATGTTCTTCTTCAGTGATTTCTTTTCCTTGTTTTTTCAAAGTCGATTCCTGAATCTGAGCCAAAACTTTTGCAGCCTGAGCACCGCCCATTACTGCAAGATCCGCCCAAGGCCAAGCAACGATCAATCTCGGATCGTAAGCTTTTCCGCACATGGCATAATTTCCAGCACCGTAAGAATTTCCGGTAATGATCGTGAATTTAGGAACCACAGAATTGGAAACTGCGTTTACCATTTTTGCGCCGTCTTTAATGATTCCGCCGTGTTCAGATTTTGAACCTACCATGAAACCTGTTACGTCCTGCAAAAATACCAAAGGAATTTTTCTCTGATTACAGTTAGCAATAAATCTTGTCGCCTTATCCGCTGAATCAGAATAAATTACTCCTCCAAATTGCATTTCACCTTTTCCACTTTTTACCAGTTTTCTCTGGTTGGCAACAATTCCTACAGACCAGCCATCGATTCTCGCTGTTGCGCAGATGATACTTTTACCGTAATCAGACTTATATTCTTCATATTCAGAATTATCGACCAGACATTTGATGATTTCATATGTATCGTATTGTTCAGCCCTTGAAACCGGCATGATTCCGAAAATATTTTCAGGTTTTTCTTTCGGCAGAGCAGTTTCAATTCTGTCGAAACCTGCTTTTTCAGTACTTCCTGTAGACTTCATGATATTTTTGATTCTGTCCAAAGCATCTTTATCATCTTTCGCCTTATAATCGGTAACTCCGGAAATCGAACAATGCGTTGTTGCACCGCCCAAAGTTTCATTATCTATACTTTCTCCGATTGCAGCTTTCACCAGATAGCTTCCTGCAAGGAAAATAGAGCCTGTTTTATCGACGATCATCGCTTCATCGCTCATGATCGGGAGATAAGCGCCACCAGCGACACAACTGCCCATTACGGCCGAAATCTGGATGATTCCTGCAGCACTCATTTTGGCATTATTTCTGAAAATTCGTCCGAACATTTCTTTATCAGGGAAGATCTCATCCTGCATCGGTAAATAAACTCCCGCGGAATCCACAAGATAAATGATCGGAAGTCTGTTTTCCATCGCAATTTCCTGTGCTCTCAGGTTTTTCTTTCCTGTGATCGGAAACCATGCTCCGGCCTTTACTGATGCATCGTTGGCAACAACAATACATTGTCTTCCCGATACATATCCCATGACAACTACAACACCACCGCTTGGGCAGCCGCCGTGTTCTTCATACATTTCGTATCCTGCAAAGGCGCCAATTTCTATGGAATCGGAATTTTTATCAAGAAGATATTCAATTCTTTCTCTTGCCGTCATTTTTCCTTCGTCACGAAGCTTTTGAAGCCTCTTCTCTCCCCCTCCTTTTTTGATGTCAGCAAGTAAGCGATTGATTTCGGATAATTTTAATCTGTTTTGATCTTCTCGTTTGTTGAATTCAATGTCCATAAAAATTTCAATTTTTTCCGCTTAAAGATACTATTTTTCAGAGGATTTTAAATTGAAATAAAACAGATGTTTAATTTGTTGGTTCTCAGAAATTTGTGAAATATTTAACATAAAAATATTTTTAAATGTTTGATATTTTTTCTAACTTTACGTCAGAGTAATAGGGATAATATTCTCTAGCAAATACTCTAAGTTCCTAGTTTATTTTTTTAATAGTTTATTATTTGAAGGCCCTGAAAGTTGAACAAATTTTCAGGGTTTTTTGTTTTAATTTATTTCAAAATCATCAAACAATTCATTTTATTTTTAAAAATAATTTGAAAAAGAAAAATTGCTGAAAAAATTCATCTTTTAAACCATATTTTTTACGGGATTTGTAAAAGCTATTTGGTAAATTTGCAAAAAATAAAAAAGAAGGTAGGATATGCATAAATTAGCTCTTTTCAGATTGCATTTGATTGTATTTTTATGGGGATTTACGGCAATTTTAGGAAAACTGATTCATGCAAATGCCCAGATTCTGGTTTTTTACCGGATGTTGTTTGCGGCTGTCTTTTTGTTTGTTTTTATCAGAATTTACAAAAAGGAGAGCATTAAAGTTTCTAAGAAAATTTTCTTCCAGTTAGCGGCAATCGGCTTTGCTATGGCGCTTCATTGGTTTTGCTTCTTTTACTCGATTAAAGTTTCCAATGTTTCCATTGCTTTGAGCTGTCTGTCGTTATCGACATTATTTGCTTCGATTTTAGAGCCGGTTATTTTTAAACGGAAAATAGATATCTCGGAGGTTCTCATGGGCGTGGTGATTGTCGCCTGTATTTTGTTAATTTTTAAAACAGAGTTTCAATATAAAGAAGGTATTCTCTACGGTGTTCTCTGTGCGATTTTCGGGACAATATTTTCTGTATTTAACGGAAAGATGTTTGGAAAAACGAGTTCAGGAAATATTATTTTTTACGAAATTTTCTGTGGATGGGCTATTTTAATGATTATTTATTTGTTTACCGGACAAATTTTTCAGATGAATGAAATAAGTTACCGCGATATTGCGTTAATATGCTTATTGGCAAGTGTTTTCACGGCTTTTCCGATGTTGGAATCGGTGAATCTAATGAAGTATATTTCGCCTTTTACACTAATTTTAACAGTTAATTTAGAACCAGTTTACGGAATTATACTAGCTTTTTTTATCTTTGGGGAATCAGAACATATGAGTCCGATTTTTTATATTGCTTCAGGTGTTATGATACTGGCAATCATTGCCAATGGATTAATAAAAGCTAAGAAACAAAAAACGTTAAATTAAGCATCAATTTTGTATGATGAAAAAATATCTTTTACTCGTATTTTCCCTGTTATTTGGGATCTCACAATCTCAGATTATCAGAAAATATTCCAACGAATTTTTAAATATTGGTGCAGGAGCCAGAGGTTTGGCTATGGGTGGAGCTGTAGTTTCTAACCAGGATGATGTGTATTCTCCGATGTGGAACCCGGCTGGCTTAATGGCGATCGAAAAAGATTGGCAGGGAGCAGCAATGCACGCAGAATATTTCGAGTCGATTGCTAAGTATGATTACCTGGCGTACGCAAAAGTTCTGGAAACAGGTGTTTTCGGGGTTTCTGTGGTAAGATTGGGGGTTGATAATATCTTGAATACAACCCAGTTGATCGATACGGAAGGAAATATTGATTACGATAAGATCACAAAATTCTCACAATCCGATTACGCGGCCATTCTTTCTTATGCTTTTAATCCTGCAGGAAACACCAAATTAGACGTTGGGGTGAATGCCAAAATCGTATACAGAAATGTAGGAAAATTTGCTAACGGATACGGTTTCGGTTTTGATATCGGTGCCATCTATAAAATGGACAACGGTTATAAAATCGGGGGGATGTTGAGAGATGCAACGACTACGGTCAACTTCTGGAGTGTAAACCAAAAAGAGCTTTCCACGATTGTAAATGGTGAAGAATTCAACCCGGCACCGAAAGATAAAATGGAATTAACGATGCCAAAACTGAACGTTGGGGTAAGCAAAAATTTTGAAATCAACAGCAGTGTGTATGTTTTGCCGGAAGCAGGAATCAATGTAGATTTTGCGAAAACGGCAGCACTTATTTCTACAGATTTTGCGAGTATTACACCTTATGCCGGTGCGGAATTAGGCTATCAGAAAATGATTTTTGTGAGATTGGGGGTTAATAGATTCCAGTCGATTACTGATATTGAAGATTTGAAAAGAAAGGTTTCTTTCCAGCCAAGTGCGGGGATCGGGATCAGATACAGAGGTCTTACGTTGGATTACGCGATTACGAATTCAGGAATCGGGGGATCAAATTTCTATTCCAATTTCTTCTCTCTGAAACTGGATATGGGACAGTTTAGAAATGATTAAAATTTTAAATTAAAATGAAAAAACTTTCAATAGTATTATTAACAGCTTGTTCGATGCTTGCTTTCGGGCAAAAAATTTCGGATTATAAATATATTTCTCTTCCGGCTAAATTTGAAACTTTTAAAGAAGATTTCGGATTAAGCGAATTATTCACGAAGACATTAAGAGGTAAAAATTACACCGTTATTCCGGCAGATAAACTACAATGGCCGGCTGAAGCAAAAGATAACCCTTGTAATGTGTTGATGGGAGATGTAAAAGATGACAGCGGATTTTTGCGAAATAAAGTATTGGTACAGTTTAAGGATTGTAATGATAAGGTTGTTTCATCGATTAAAGGAGCTTCTAGCATTAAAGATTTTAAAGAAGGCTTCCAGGATGCTCTGAAACAGACATTTGTTTCAATTTCTCCTGCGAACCCGGTAAATCAGCCGGGTGGAACTAAAATTCAGGAGACAGTTGCGACGACTCAGGTTACCACTCAGTCTACAGTTACCAATACAAGTTCTTCAGCTCCGGACAACTCAGCGTTGAAGTTCAGCAATGGTAAAATAGATCTTCAGAAAATTCAGATTGATAACAGCCAGTTTATCTTGGTGAATTCAAACAGTTCTTCACCATTTGCGACATTTAAAGCAACAACCAAAAGTGATGTGTTCAGAGTAAAACTGCAAAATGGAGATTCTACTTTAGGATATTATGAAAACGGAAATATTGTAATAGAAATTCCACAGTCTAACGGAGAATTTGCTAAGGAAGTTTTTCTGAAAAAATAATTTACTGTTATAGAAAAAATAAAAAGTCCTCAATTTGAGGACTTTTACTTTTTAAAGTTGTAATATTTTATTTTTTAATAAATTTTACTGTCTGATTGTCTTTCCCTGTTTTAATTTTCGCAACATAACTTCCCGGAACAAGATCAGATAATTTCACAGATGCATTATTGCCTTTCTGAGCAACCGTTCTAATCAATTTTCCGTTGGCATCATAAATTTCTATCGATTCAATAGCATTTTTATTTTCGATATTTAAAACATCAGAAACTGGATTAGGATAGATTTTCGCAGTCGCTTTCGTAACTTCAGAAGTTGCCAAAGGTCCTAAAACGTTCGCTGTATAGTCTGTCCACGTTCCATAGCCATACGTAGAACATGCAGAATCGGCTGTCGGTGTTCCCGCGCCGGAGTTGGCAAGACGGTTCCAGATTCTCATTCTATAAGTACCGACTGGAACAGAAGACGGAACCATAAAATCTCCTGAGTAGGTCTGATTCTGATTCGCTATATAAGCCGGTAAAAATAATACTTCACCTGCATCATCAAAATCACCGTCATTATTGAAATCTATTGCCATTCCACACGCAATCCAATTTGTGGTGGATACATTGATGGTGTAGTTGGTATTCGTATTAAGGTTTACCATTACGGAAGTTCTGTCTCTTCCACTTGTACAGGTACCTGCTGCAAATGTATTATCAAAACTTGCCTGAGGAATGGTCACCTGTGTGATTCTCCAGCTTGTACAGCCACTTGAATACGTAGGATTACAATAAGTTTGAGCGTTAACAAAACTTCCGACTGCAGATAAAATAAGAGATGCCAAAAGTTTTGAAAAAGAATAATTAATTTTCATATGTATTTATTTTTAAAGTTGTAGCAAAAATAACAATTAAATAAATATTTTTTTGAAAATTGATATTATTTGATGCTAATTTATTAATGTAAATAATTTTTATTTATGATAAATTTAATTTTGAAATTATTTTTATAGATTATTAAAAAAATCATGTATTATTTTCGCCTTACTTTTTCCTAAAATCTCCTCTAAAGTTTCCAAACTCGACTCTTTAATTCTTTTTACGGATTTTAATTTTGATAAAAGCATTTCAATTGTTTTTTCCCCGACGCCCGGAATTTCTTCCAGTTCAGATTTTATGGTTGAGTTTTTTCTTCTGGTTCTGTGATGCTTCACGCCAAAACGGTGGGCTTCATCCCTTACTCTCTGCAAAATTTTCAATGTTTCAGATTTTTTATCCAGATATAAAGGAATAGGATCTTCTGGGAAGAAAATTTCCTCCAGTCTTTTTGCAATCCCGACGATGGTTATTTTTCCGTACAATCCTAATAACCGTAGGCTTTTCACAGCAGAGGACAGTTGCCCTTTTCCACCGTCAATCAGGATTAATTGTGGCAGATTTTCACCTTCATCCAGCATTCTTTTGTAGCGTCGGTAGATCACTTCTTCCATGGTTGCAAAGTCATTCGGACCTTCCACGGTTTTCGGGTGGAAAATTCTGTAATCGGCCTTGCTAGGCTTTCCGTCTTTAAAAACAACACACGCCGAAACAGGATTTGTCCCCTGAATATTCGAGTTGTCAAAACCTTCGATATGTCGCGGTTCCACAGGCATTCTCAACAGTTTCTGCATTTCAGCCATGATTCTGTTGGTGTGTCTTTCCGGATCAACGATTTGCACTTGTTTTAATTTTTCCAAACGATATTCTTTCGCATTTTTTTCGGAAAGTTCAACAATGCGTTTTTTATCTCCAACTTTCGGAACGATTAGCTTCACATTCGGAATTTCAATCGGCAGATGGAAAGGAAGCAAAACTTCTTTTGAATCCGAGCTGAATTTTTGTCTGATCTCGATCAACGCCTGTTCCATAATTTCCTCATCGCTTTCTTCAAGGATTTTCTTGATTTCAGTCGTGAAACTCTGGATGATATTTCCGTTCCGGATTTTAAAGAAATTCACGTATGCAGCTGTTTCATCACTTGTCATTCCGAAAACATCTACATCATCAATATTAGGATTTACAACAGTATTTTTTGCCTGATAATCTTCCAGGACATCCAGTCTTTCCTTGATGAGCTGTGCGTGTTCAAACTGCAAATTGGCAGCGTGTTTCATCATCTGATTGACCAGATATTCCTTTGCTTTCCGGAAATCTCCTTTTATAATTCCCCGTATGGCGTCGATTTTCTCATCATAATCCTGCTTGCTTTCCAGATCTTCACAAGGTCCTTCACAGTTTTTAATATGATATTCCAGGCAGACTTTATATTTTCCTTCATTGATCTTGTTGGGTGAAAGATTTAAATTACAGGTTCTTAATTTATAAATATGTTTAATGGTGTCCAGTAAAATTTTTGCGGGACGAACTTTCGCGTAAGGCCCATAATATTCCGAACCGTCTTTGATCACCGTTCTTGTAAGGAAAATTCTTGGGAAATCTTCATTTTTAATGCAGATCCAGGGATATGTTTTGTCATCTTTCAGCATGACATTATAAAACGGCTGATGCTCTTTGATCAGATTATTTTCTAATAAAAGCGCGTCATATTCGCTGTTTACAATAGTCGTTTCCAGTCGCTGGATTTTACCGACCATTATTTTTGTCCTGTATCCTGAAAGGTTTTTATTAAAATAGGAAAGAACCCTTTTCTTTAAATTTTTCGCCTTTCCCACGTACAAAAGCTGCTCATTTTTATCATAATAACGATAAACGCCGGGTTCGGATGGTAAGGTTTTGAGTTGTAATTCTAAAGAAGGATTCATATAACAAAAATAAGGAATTTCGGGGCATAAAAAAAGCTGCAGGAATTCCACAGCTTTAAGATTTATGTTAAAATTTAATTTTATCCGTTATTCATTGAAGTATATTCATACACCAGGAAGCTGAAATAATCCCATTCTACCGAATTTTTAGGATATTTTTTCATGAATTCTGCGTTGTCTCCGAAAAGAAAATCATAGTTGTCTTCGAAATCATCTTTGTGAAGCCACATTACTTTATCGCCTTTTTTTACATAATAAGACTTGATAACGCCTCCACCCAGCTGAGGAGAGCCCATCACTGAAAATCCTGTTGTTTCTTTCGCTCTGGGATCGTGATAAACAGAGATGATATCATCAAATTCAGGGTTGATTACCTGCATTAAGAATTCTTTGTCATCTTTTTTGTTTTTCAAAGAAACTGTTTGGTTTACAAAATGAATACGACCGTTTGTTGTTGTATTTTTCAGTTTTTTTGTCTGATAATTTCTGATGTTGCCCATATATTTTGCAACTTTCATAAATTTCTCAGCTTCATTTGGAAACAAATACATTTCGCTGATATTGTCCGCCTCCAAAACAGTTGGCTTTTTCGTAACGCTGTCTTTGATAGACACTTCGAAAATCTGACCTTTTTTAGTATCAATTTTATTGCAGAAACCTTTCACGGTGGTTCCGTCTTTTAAAATAACTGTTGATGTTTTTTTAGGTGATGGTGCATTAAAGCCTTCATTGAAAAGGTACTGTTCCATCTTTTTGATTTCTTCTTTAGAATATTTTACTTTTTGGGCAAAAGAAGCAGTGCTTACCAGAAACAATGCAAGCAACAAAGTTTTAAGTTTCATAAGGGTATTAATTTTTTTATTCGGCGGTAAAAATAGTAAATTAAATCACTTGTTTTTATGCAGATATAATATTTACCACAAAAGAGGCAAAGATTTTTAATGATCTTTAAGATTTTCAATAGAAGATAAACAAATTAATCAATATAAATTTTACATTTTGTCAACTTTGTCATCCTTTTTTCTCGATTATTTCTTTTGTCTCTTTTGCGGTAAAAAACACATCACCCAAAATAATTTTCATAAAAATATAAAGTAGAAAAATTTAGTTTTTCCAATTATTGTTAAATGCGTAATTTTAAGACAAATTTTTTTAGAATGATATACGGTGTAGATGTTTTCAGTTTCCATGATGTTTTGGAGATCTGCAAAACTCCAAATAAAGCTAAGCTGAACAAGGCTGCGAAGGAACAAATTTTAAAATCCCAGAAAAATGTTCAGAAAATTGTAGAGTCGGATCGATGTGTTTATGGGATTAATACAGGTTTCGGACCTCTTTGCGATACAAAAATTTCTGCTGATGAGACTGCTCTTTTACAATATAATCTCATTATTTCTCACGCGGTAGGTGTAGGAAAACCGATTGATAAAGAACTTTCCAAAATCATGATGATTGCTAAAGTTCATGCCTTGTCAAAAGGATTTTCGGGAGTTTCTCTTGAAGTGATCGAGAGAATGATCTTGATGTTGGAAAAAGATATTATCCCAGCCGTTCCGGAGCAGGGTTCCGTAGGAGCTTCTGGGGATTTGGCGCCTTTGGCTCACCTGGTTTTACCGCTTTTAGGACTTGGACAGGTTTGGGAAGGAGATAAAGTGGTAGAAACAGCAAAAGTTTTAAAGAAAAATAAATTAGCTCCATTGACTTTAGGTCCGAAAGAAGGTTTAGGTCTAATTAACGGGACTCAGTTTATCCTGGCTCATGCCATTAAAGGATTAGAAAAATTCGAATATTTATTGAATTTGGCGGATATGACGGCTGCGATGAGCCTTGAAGCATACAGAGGTTCCCAAAGTCCGTTCAAAAAAGAGCTTCATGAAATCAGACCATTTGAGGGAAGTAAAAAAGTAGCAGCAAGAATGCTGAAATTCCTGAAAGGTTCCGAAAATATGAAAGCGCACGAAGACTGCGAAAGAGTTCAGGATCCTTATTCCATGAGATGTGTTCCGCAAGTTCACGGAGCGAGCAGAAATGCGTATGAACATCTGAGAATGATGGCTGAAACGGAATTAAATTCTGTAACAGATAACCCAATTGTTCTCAGTGCGGAAGAATCTATTTCCGGAGGGAATTTCCATGGACAATTAATGGCTTTACCATTGGATTATGCAACATTGGCGGCGGCGGAACTGGGAAATATTTCAGACAGAAGAAGTTATTTATTACTGGAAGGAAAATACGGTTTACCAAGATTATTAACGGAAAGCTCAGGGCTAAATTCAGGATTCATGATTCCTCAATATACTTCTGCAGCGTTGGTTACAGAAAATAAAACGCTATGTTTCCCAGCTTCGGCAGATTCGATTCCGACGAGTTTGGGGCAGGAAGATCATGTTTCGATGGGAAGCATTTCGGGGAGAAAATTCAATCAGGTTTTGGGTAATCTTGTGAATATTTTAGCGGTTGAATTAATGTTTGCAGCACAAGGATTAGAATTCAGAAGACCGGCAAAATGTTCCAAAATTATTGAAGAAAACTTCACCATTCTTCGTTCAAAAGTAGCAAAACTGGAAGACGACCGATTGATCGGAAAAGACATGTTAGCTATCGCGGAATTGATTAATGAAAGAAAATTTGTAGTTAATTAATTTTTTAACTTTAAAAATATAGAGACTTCCAGAAATGGGAGTCTTTTTTATTTTTCTCCCACATATCTCGTAGATTTACACAGATGATTGCGTATATTCTTTTTTAATTTTAAAAATAATTATAAATAAAACATAAGTATCTGTGTAAATCTACGAGATATGTGGGAAAATAAAAATAATTATTTTTGTATCAGAAAAAAACAAAAAGATGACAATCAAAAGAACAGATTCTTCCAACATAGACTTTCAAAATTTAGTTAAACTTTTAGACGCAGACTTGGCGATTCGTAATGGTGAAGATCATGCATTTTATGATCAGTTCAATAAAATTGATATGATTAAAAACTGCATCGTTATTTATATTGATGAAAAACCTGCCGCTTGTGGAGCTTTTAAAAAATTTGCTGATGACACTGTTGAAATCAAGAGAATGTACACGCATCCTGATTTCAGAAAAAGAGGATTGGCTACTGCTATTGTAAATGAACTGGAAGCCTGGGCGAAAGAAATAGGCTACGAAAAAACTGTTCTCGAAAGTTCATTAGAACAAAATGAAGCCCTTTCCGTGTACGAGAAAAGTGGCTATCAGAGAATCCCGAATTATGGGCAATATATCGGAATTGATAAAAGTGTTTGTTATGAGAAGGTGTTGTAAATCATGGTTTTGCATGTTATTTTTAGCATAATAAAATTAAAGAAAATTTAAATTCAATGCATTCGTAATTCAACGTAAAGTGATATCTTGGTTTTACCAATCAAATATTATTTTATATGAAGAAAAATGTATTTTACCTATTAATGCTGTTTTTTGTTTTTACGGCATGTAACAGAGACGACCTTCAAAATAACCCGTCCAATATTGAAGTGACGCAGAAAGACCCTTTGACGGCAAAAGAAATCAACGAAAAAATTAACGAAACCATCAAAGCCAAAGGAAGATTTTCCTGGAAAGAATCTTCAGACCATTTTGTATGGAGCGCTATTTTTCAGGGAAACAAGATTGCATCGATCGGATTCGGATCCTCTTTCGACAGAAGCCTGACACCGGATAATAAAGTGATCGAAGAGGAAATTTTAAAACTAATTGAACAATACGAAGGAAAAACCGACAGAATTTTATTATCATCGGATCAATATTTAACCCAAATCGATGTTGCTATTGAAAAGCAGGAAACAGTGATTGCTCTTCGAAAAATGAAAAACATCCGTTATATCGAGCCTGCAGATTACCGTTATTTTGAAAATGAAAGAAAATTCAACGGAGCGGCAAAATCCAGCAGTTCATCTTCAGGTTGCGGGTTTGAATCCACCGCTTTAAATACCGCAGATTACACCACCGTAACGCCAAACGCAAAAGCGCCTTGGTCTTTTACAAAACATAATATCATCAACGCATGGAGCTACAGCACAGGAGCCGGAGTCACAATTGGAGTTATTGACAGCGGTGTTTCACCAGAGCAAACTTTGTTGGGAAGTAGTTTCAATAACGGACTTTCATCCGGCAGAACGATCAGCAAAAATGGAGTGTATGTAGATTCTGTATGGCCGTGGAGTAGCGGTTTTGACGGACCCAATGACCAGTGTGGTCACGGAACCAGCATGGCTTCTGCGATGGGAGCGCCCAGAAATAATTTGGGGCAACCGGTGGGAGTGGCTTATAATGCTAATTTAGTGACATACAAAGCGGCTTCTAATGTGGTTTTAGATGGTTATCACGAACAAAACGGGGTGAAAATTGCTTTTACAGAACTAGGAAACAACAATAATGTTAAAATCATTTCCATGTCGATGGGACACATTTTCTCTGTCGGAAAAATTGAAGATGGGGTAAAATATGCCTATTCAAAAGGGAAATTAATTTTCTGTGCCGGAGGGACTTCTACAAGCTTCACCAACTTTGTAGGGGTTATTTTCCCGGCCTGGATGTCTGAAGCACAGGCGATCACAGGAGTAAAAGAAAATACCTCCAATCAAAAATGTGATGTGTGCCATTCCGGATCTGAGATCGATTTTACCTATCAAATGGAAAGAGCTTCAGGAAACAGCATTCCGGTGTTGAGCTATTATAACGGACAAACAGATTACGTGGGCGGTTCTTCTGTGGCGACAGCTTCTACGGCAGGAATTGCAGCGTTAGTCTGGGCAAAAAATCCGTCATGGACAAGAGATCAGGTGTTGAATAAAATGAGACAATCAGCTACGTATTACCCGACTCCGAATTCCGATTACGGATATGGAAATATTAATGTTTTACAAGCGGTTCAGTAAAATTTTAACCTAAATATTTAACCTAAAAGGGATGTTGTTTACAAATGACATTCCTTTTTTTATTAATAAAATTATCACTCAGTATTTCTACGGATGGTGAAAAATTAGTAATTGTACGCTACTATATTCATGAGTTCTGTACTAAATTTGTCATGTGATCACAAACTAAAAACAATAACCATGGAGACCAGAAACCATCAAAACGGGGCGAAATCCGAAAGGCCAAAAGAGTAGGAAACAAAATATTAAATTATGGAAACACAAGAATTAGTAGTAGGAGGCTGGACAAAGTATCATGCTCTTACACCGGAAGATCAAAAGGTATTTGATGAAGCTATGCGCGGATTCGTAGGGGTAAAATACACGCCTCAGCAAGTATCTACACAATTGGTAAACGGAACCAACTACCGTTACAGATGTATTGCTTCTATGCCCCCTTCACAAGTAGTTTGGGAAGCAATTGTGGAAATTTATGCTCCGATCGAAGGAGAGCCGCATGTTGTTTCTATTCACAGAATTTAATTACAACTTTTTACTTATAGGAATCGGAGGATTTATCTTCCGATTTTTTTTATTTATCCTATTTTCACGCTTGTCATGCTGAGTGAACCTGCGATTAATTCATCATTAAATAAAGTCAGATTTTCAGATTTTTCTTTTAATCCTAATGTATAAATTAACGGTAAATAATGATCAGGTGTCGGAACTGCATACTGCAGAAAAGTTCCCTGATTCTGATAATCGATAATATTCCCGAAGTTTCCGTCTAGCAGCCAGTTGTTGGTTTTTTCACGCGCTTCAATCGCCCAATCCCAGCCGGCTCCTACGGTGTTGATGTTTCTCCAGTCGATCAGTCTTAAATTATGAACAATATTTCCGCTTCCGATTATTAAAATTCCTTTTTCGCGAAGCTTGTTCAGTTTTTTTGCTAAATCAAAGTGATACTGCGGAGGTTTTGTATAATCAATACTCATCTGAATCACAGGAATATCTGCATCAGGATACATATGTTTAATCACCGACCATGCGCCGTGATCCAATCCCCATTGATGATCTTCTTCCACCAAAACCGGTGCTAACAGTTCAGCGGTTTCTCTAGCCAGTTCAGGACTTCCCGGAGCCGGATACTGAACATCAAATAAGGCCTGCGGAAATCCTCCGAAATCATGAATCGTTCTCGGCATATCCATCGCCGTCACCTTCGTTCCGTTCGTAAACCAATGGGCAGAAATACACAGAATAGCATTCGGTCTCGGAATTTCGGCCGCCGCCTTTCGGAATCCCTGTACAAACTGGTTTTCTTCGATAGCATTCATCGGTGAGCCGTGTCCCAGAAATAAGACAGGCATTCGTTGCGTATTTTTGAAATGATCGCTGATATTTTGTAGATCGTTGAGGTTCATTTTTAATTATTGTTAATAAAAAAAGAGCAAAGAGTAAAGACATTACACCTTTATCCTTTGCTCTTTTATCTTGGTTCTTTTATGTGCTTACGCTTGTTTTACAAACTGCAATTCACCAGCCAATTTTACTTCTTCGCTTACCATTACACCACCTGCTTCAAGAGCTGCGTTCCAGTTTAATCCGAAATCTTTTCTGTTGATTTTCCCTTCAAAAGAGAAACCAGCTTTAGTATTTCCCCACGGGTCAACGTTGATTCCGTTAAAATCTACATCAAGAGTTACTGGTTTTGTAATCCCGTTGATGGTAAGATTTCCTGTTACTTCCCCATTCAAAGCCTGAGATTCGAATGTGATTGTAGGATTAGCTTCAGCATTGAAGAATTCTGCAGATTTCAGGTGATTATCTCTGTCTGTGTTGTGTGTAGAGATAGAATCAGTCTGGATGGTAGCATTAGTTTTAGCGTTAGCGAACGTATCGTCATCAGCTTCGATTTCTGCATTGAAATTGGTAAAATTTCCTTTGATGTTAGAAATCATCATGTGTTTTACTTTAAAAGTAATTTCACTATGCGCTGGGTCTAGGTTCCATTTTGTAGCCATTGTATACTGTTTTTTATTGTTATTTATGATGCAAATTTATATCAGAAGACAGGTACAAGTCATTGACGTAGGATAAGAAATGATTTTTGCAATGTTTTTTCACAATTTCTGTCATTTCCACAACGGAAAAAATCTATTATTCTCAATCATAAAACCTCAAAACGCTCCAACTCCCAAACTCTCCAGCTTAATTAGGAGCTATTTCCCGCTATCCACTCATACTCCTCGCGCCATTTCTTCCAACTCCAAAACCCTCCGACTTTCCAACCCTTGTTGCGGGGTAACCGTTCCTATCGGGGCTAGGGTTGTAGTTATTATTTTCGCTAGTCGACATAATAGATAATTATACAATTTGTCATCCTGAAAGGATCTAAACTATTATACCAGAGAACGACTCCTATTCATTGCAAGTAAACTGAAGGTTTGTGAAAGTTGTAAAGCAATTTTTATCTTTTATAAATAAAACTCGTCCTTTCAAACGTTGAGATCCTTTCAGGATGACAAAGTGAGTGAACTTTGCGATTAACAAAAACAGATTCTTCGCTCCTCTCTGAATGATAACCTATTCCCAAAAACAATCAACTGCAAACCAGTAACCAGCAACTAACAACCACGATCAACCAAAAACTCCACATTAAGGTAAGAATTTTTTCACATCAATTCTCCAATATCATTTTATGAATCTTTTATTTTAACATTTCTTAACGTATGATTTTATTTCTTATTTTTGATGGATTCAATTTTATACAATGAAATTATATAAGTTTTCTTTACTGATGCTGGTTTTGGGCGGTTCGGCATTGGCTCAGACCCAGAAATTTACGATGGCGGAGGCTGTGAATGGCCTGAGAAGCAACCTTGCGGTGAAAAATATCTCGCAGTTTTCATGGTCTAATGATGGCAAATCCTATATTCAGGCTGTAAAAGGCGGGTATCTGATTACAGATTTAAAGACGAACAAACAGGATACATTGGTGTCTTTAACGCAGCTTAATAAAAATCTTGCAGACAATAAATTCAAGGCGGTTCCGCAGATAAAATTTATCAGCAGTTCTCACGGATATTTTAATTCCGACGACAAAATGGTCTGGGTAGAAAAATCGGGAAGCGACTGGAAAGTGAAAAATTCTGTGGCAGTAGATAAAGAAGCTTCCAATGTGAAAGTTTTTGGAGATAATCAGACTTTTGCTTTTACGGTAAAGAATAATTTATTTGTTAATAAAAACGGAAAAACAATCGCCGTAACCAATGATTCCGATGAAAATATTTTAAACGGAGCATCCAATGTTCACAGAAACGAATTTGGCATCGATACAGGAATCTTCCCGGCACCAAACTCTGAAAGTGTAGCCTTCTACAGAATGGATCAGACGATGGTTGCAGATTACCCGATTATCGATTGGGCTGTAACTCCGGCGGTGAATCACAATATCAAATATCCGATGGCGGGGCAGACTTCGCATCAGGTAACGCTGGGCGTTTTTAATATTAAAACACAGTCTACGACTTTCTTGAAAATTGATGGTGAAAAAGATCAATATTTAACGGCAGTAACCTGGAGCCCGGATTCAAAATATATTTTTGTAGGCGTTCTGAACAGAGGACAGAATCATATGAAAATGGATCAGTATGACGCTGCAACAGGAGATTTAATAAAAACTTTGTTCGAAGAATCGAACGACAAATATGTTGAACCACAACATCCTCTGACCTTCTTCCCGAATTCCAATACAGATTTCATCTGGCAGAGCCAGAGAACGGGGTACAATCATTTATTTCATTATAGCTTAGAAAAAGGATTAATTGCACAGATCACGAAAGGGGACTGGCTCGTAACCGAGATTTTAGGGTTTAATGAAAAGAAAAAGGAAATTTATTTCACTTCTACGAAAGAAACTCCTCTGGAAAAACACTTGTATAAAATCAACTGGACGAATTTCAAAATGCAGCGTTTGGACAATGCAGAAGGTGTTCACAACGGGATTTTGAGCAGCGACGGAAATTATCTGTACGATATGTACAGCAATGCCAATACACCGAGAATTGCGAACATTATTAATACCAATACTTTAAAATCAAACAATATTCTTACTGCTGAAAATACATTGAAAAATTATCAGCGTCCGGAAATTAAAAATGTAGAATTAAAAGCAGACGATGGAACTCCTTTGTACGGAAAAATCATTCTTCCGACGAATTTTGACGCAAACAAAAAATATCCGGTCATTGTTTATCTGTACAATGGGCCGCATTTGCAGCTGATTGCCAATACTTTCCCTGCGTCCGGAAATCTTTGGTACGAATACATGGCTCAAAACGGATACATCATTTTCACGATGGACGGAAGAGGTTCTGCGAATCGAGGACTGAAGTTTGAGCAGGCTGTTTTCAGAAACCTGGGAACTACCGAGATGAACGACCAGATGAAAGGCGTAGAGTATCTGAAATCCCTTCCTTACGTAGATTCGGAAAGAATGGGAATTCACGGCTGGAGCTTTGGAGGATTTATGACGACAAGCTTCATGCTTCGCCACCCGGAAGTTTTCAAAGTGGGTGTTGCAGGAGGTCCGGTGATCGATTGGAGCATGTACGAAATTATGTACGGCGAGAGATATATGGATACGCCACAGGAAAATCCGCAAGGATATGCCACGGCAAATCTTTTGGATAAAGTGCAGAATCTGAAAGGAAAATTACTGATGATCCACGGTGCACAGGATGATGTGGTGGTTTGGCAGCATTCGGTAAAATTCATTAAAGCTGCAGTTGACAACGGAGTGCAATTGGATTATTTCGTGTATCCGGGGCATCCTCACAACGTGATTGGAAAAGACCGAGTACACCTCATGCAGAAAGTAACAGATTATTTTAACTTATATTTGAAGAAATAATCTTAAAAATATAGAATGAACTTTGTAAAAATAGATAGAGTACACTTTCATACGTTTGACTCGTTGAGGTTTCTGTCTTTTTTATTAGTTTTCTTGCGCCATTCCCCCGTTCCTGAAGATAGTATGCTTTACTATTTCTCTCATGAAGGGGGGATTGGTGTTTCTTTTTTCTTTGTATTGAGTGGTTTTCTGATCACTTATATTCTCATCCTTGAAAAAATTAATAATCAGGGGGAAATCCCGTTAAAAAAGTTTTTTAAAAGAAGAATTCTAAGAATCTGGCCTTTGTATTATGCGATGGTTATCTTCGCGATGTGTACACCTTTTATTCTGGGATTTTTTAATATTTCTTATTCCAATCAAGGATATCAGCCGAATTGGTTTTTTACCCTTACCTTTCTGGAAAATTACGTGGCCATGTTTACCAGGCAGCTTCCGAATGTGGCACCATTGACGGTCATTTGGTCGCTTTGTGTAGAAGAGCATTTTTACATTTTCTGGGGATTGGCATTTTATTGTATTTCTTTAAAAAATGTTCCGAAACTGCTGGTGGGGTGTATTATTTTCTCTTTTATAATGCAGATTGTTTATGAGAAATATGAGATTAATACGCTGGATCTTTTTACCAATATTCATTATTTCGCTTTTGGAGCGATACCGGCTTATTTATTCGTTTTTAAGAAAAATATTATTGAAAAATTGAGCCTGATTCCGGCTGTTTATAAATATTTGTACGCTGTTTCAATCATTGGCGTTATTGTAATCGTTTCCAATACGAATCTGATTCCGGATCTGAAAGTAAGTTCTCTTCTTTTCAGTGTTTTCTTTTCGGGATTAATTTTATTTACGCTTGGCGAAAAAAATGTATTTAAAATTTCCGATAAAAGTATTTTAGCCAAATTAGGGAAATATACGTACGGACTTTATTTGATTCATACGATCTGTATAAGTTTATTCATTAAAATCGGAAGTAAATATGATATGAACTGGATCGTAATCACTCTGTTGTCATTCGTTTCCACTGTCATATTTTCAGCATTATCTTATCATCTTTTCGAAAAACAATTTTTAAAACTCAAAAACTGACCTTTCCTTTCTTATCATTCATCAATGTTTCTGATTTTTTATTAGCCTAATTTTGTTTACATAAAATCAACAATATGGAATTAGGAATAGGAATGTTTGGCGATTTGTCATTCGACCAGACAACCGGACAATACAGAGATCCCGGAGTGAAAATCCGTGAAATTCTGGAACAGGTAAAATTCATGGATGAGGTGGGAATTGATGTTTTCGCGATGGGAGAACACCACCGTCCTGATTATGCGGTTTCATCCCCTGAAATAGTGCTGGCTGCGGCGGCAAGCATTACGAAAAATATAAAATTGGCGAGTGGTGTAACGGTTTTAAGTTCATCCGAACCGGTAAAAGTGTATGAAGATTTTTCAACTTTGGATTTGATTTCAGACGGTCGCACGGAAATTTTCGTCGGTCGCGGAAGTTTCATCGAATCTTTTCCATTATACGGCTACTCTTTGAATGATTATGAAGAGCTTTTTGATGAAAAATTAGATTTATTATTAAAGATCAATTCAGAAAAAAATGTTACCTGGTCAGGGAAACTTCGTGCTCCGATGAACAATCAGACGGTATATCCAAGAGCAAAAAACGATGGTAAATTATCTATCTGGAGGGCTGTTGGTGGAACTCCTCAATCTGTTTTAAGTGCTGCACAATTAGGAATGCCTTTGGTGGTGGCCATTATCGGAGGAATGCCGGTTCAGTTTAAAAATTTAATTGAATTTTATAAGCAAGAGTATAAAAAAGCAGGTCACGACGTTTCAAAAATGCAGATTGCGGTGCATTCACACACTTTTGTGAGCGATGACCCGAATATTATTGATGGATATTTTGACAATTACAAAACCCAGGTAGACAGAATCGGTGCTTCGAGAGGTTGGGCGCCTTTCACAAAAATGCAGTATGAAGGAGGAAGAAGTAAAGACGGTGCTTTATTCATCGGAAATCCGAAGGAAGTGGCAGACAAAATTGTTTATCTGAAAGAAATTTTCGGAATCACAAGATTTATCGGACATATGGATGTGGGTGATCCTTCTCACGATATCATGATGAAATCTATTGAATTATTCGGGAAAGAAGTAAAACCGGTAATTAAAAATCTATAAAACAAAGCCTCCGTTGAAAATTTTTCAGCGGAGATTTTTTCTGACGAGTATGTTTTTCTTTCCGGACGTCGTCACTTCGAATAACGGAATGCAGTGGAGTGCTCTGAAAGTTATGATTAAAATAATCCTTAACTTTACAACATCATGCAGCAACCATCCAAAGATCCGCTTCACGGGAAAAGATTAGACGCCATTCTTGAGGAACTGGTAGAATATTATAATGGGTTTGAAAAGTTAGGCGAACAGATTAAAATTCGTTGTTTCACAGACAATCCAAGTATAAACTCATCGCTGAAGTTTTTACGGAAAACTCCCTGGGCGAGGGAAAAGGTGGAAAGCTTATATTTATATGTTTTAAGACAGAAAAAGAAAAATAATAAACCGCAGAACTAATCTGCGGTTTTTATTTTAAGTTAAAAAATTAAGAATTTTGATAATAAGCAATAGCTATCTGAGGATGAAAAGCAAACATAAAGGTTTCCAGATGATCTGTATCCTCGCTTTTACTGAGGAGATACTTATTGTCAATAATATCAATAAGCTGAAGGATCGGAGTGTAAAATGTGATCCCTAGTTTGTGTTTGGATGCATCCGTTACATTGGAACTGATAAGATCAAGCCTGAAAGTCTCAATCGGAAAAAATGTGGTTCCCAAAACATCGGGAAGGCTTTTAATACTGCCATTGAGCTGAGCCACATAATTCGAGACGACAGCACTTAATAAAAAAGGTATTTTTGCGGCATTGGGATTCTTGACCAGAAGCTCCCAATAGTTGTCTACAGGCTCTTTTTCATTGTCAAATACCTGATGCTGAACTCTATATTCAAAATAGGTGTCTTCAAAAATATATTTGTCCCAAAGCATTGTAGATTCCTGGTCAATGACAATCCGGAAAGCGAGTTTTATCTGAACCATAATGATTGGGTTTAATTATTGATGTAATTAATTCTTTTATTTAAACTTCAAGAAAAATAATCAATAAATTTTCACTTAACGCTTCAAATTCCAGGGTGTCAAGATCGTAAAGAAGAATAGCGTCCCGCGTTTCCATGAGCCTGTCCTGAAATTCGCAGGCTCCGTTGATCACGATTCCGAAAATGGATTTATTTTCTTGCTTCAATTCATATTTTTGTTTTTTTCTTCCGTCATAAAGTCCGATAAAGGCTGGGAAGTTCAAGCTTCCGGAGAGCGGAATTAATTCATTTTTTTTCTTAATATTTAAATCTTCCAAACAGATAAAACTTTCATTATTCTGATTGTCTATTTCAAAAATGATAATATCTGCACATTCATCCTGGAAACCGTTTTTTATTTTTAATCTGTCCTTTTGAGTAGGATTTAGAATAATCATCTGGTCTGAAGGAATCTCGTACGGTAAAGAATCTGTGATTATTTTTCCATAAAGAACAATAACCACAATCTGAGAATTTGCCTCATAATCCAGATAAAATGTTTGTCCTTCATTAATGATGATTTCGGTAACTTTTTTAAGCTTCAAACCTTCGTCCGGCAATTCTATTTCATTGATAATAAAAAAATCTGTTTTGTCCCAGGATCTCGTATTGGAGTTAAATATGGTTGAATTATTTTTTGTGAGCATACCATTATATTTTATAATTAAATCAAAGCTTTAAGCTGAAACAATGAGCGTAATAGCACCTACATAGCCTTCATTAATGTTTCCGGAAATATTCAAAAGTTGGGTAGATACTCCGTCGTAGAAAAAATCGTCTTCTGAGTTGTATCTATAGCCATTCATCCCTTTGTAGCCAGGAGATTGATTCACCTTTACTACAGCACTGTTGGGGTCATCCGGAAATGCAAGTTGGGTAACCAGTAACGAATTGCCTTTGCTATTGTAGATATGAATATGCAAATGAGTAGCTCTTGTAATGTCTCCTATCGTGTACCATCCGGGAAATATGGAAGTGAATTTTACTTCTCCGTTTGTGTTCGTAACTTGCCTTCCTCTCAGAAAATGCAAATGTGTATAATCTACAGGCTGCAGCTCACCTCCTCCGTATTCCGAATAATATCCATCTTTATCGCAATGCCAGATATCAACAAAAGCACCCTGCAAATTGGAGCATTCGGTATTTTTGTTTTTAACTGTAAGGTGAATTTCAAAAGGAACACCGATTCTGTCTCCTATGATGTTTACACGTTCTAAGATCGATGGGCTTTTCGTGGGAAATGGCCCTTCCAGATCATAATTGGTAAGATTACAGTTTGTATTCTCTCTTGTAATTTCATTTTCGCAACGGATCAAGACTGGTGCGGCAATAGCCGTGACTCCGGCCAGACCAAGATTTTTTAAGAAATTTTTTCTGTCCATAATTTTTTGTTTTTAAAATTTTTGTTTCATGAAAACTAAAAAATGACATCTTTAAGGATGTTTAAAATTATTAAGCTCAGACAGAATGAAAGTGGAATAGGGTATTAATTGACGTTAATAATAAAAGTGATCAGGATAAGTAATTGTTAATTAAAAACAGTGTAAATGCTTGATTTGTAGTGTTTTTTAATTATTGTATTGTTAAGTCAAGGAAAAATATAAAAAAGCTTTAAAAACCAAATGAAAGCAAAAACAGAAAATGAAAATTGAAGGTTGTTTGAAATTTTCTCTTATGCAATCATTTCAAAAATAGTATATTTGTGCAGGTAATCGTGAAAAAATATCACGAAAAAAAAGAAAAATATGACAATTGAAAACAATCATGTTGTAGCTGTAAAGTATATACTTCATACGATCGAAGAAGATGGAAGTAAGATTCTTGTAGAAGAAACAACAGAAGAAAATCCACTTACATTTTTGTACGGTATGGGAATGATGATTCCAAAGTTTGAACAAAATATCCTTGGTCTGAAAGCTGGTGATAAAGCTGCTTTTGTGATTCAGCCGGAAGAAGCTTACGGTGAAAGACAGCCGGATGCGATTGCGCAATTACCGCTTGACATGTTTAATGAATCCGGAACGCCACCTGTAGGAGCTATTTTACCTTTATCTGATAATCAGGGGAATAATTTCCAGGCATTTGTAGTAGAAGTAACACCGGAAGCTGTAGTGGTAGATCTTAATCATCCAATGGCAGGGAAAGTTTTAGATTTCCAGGTGGAAATTTTAAATACACGTCCGGCGACAGAAGAAGAATTGTCGCATGGCCATGCTCACGGAATTGACGGGAACGAAGCTCACTAAAATATCATATAAATGTCCGATTTTTGTCGGACATTTTTTATTCTAAAGTTGCAAAAGCTTTTTAACAGATAAGTCCCATAAGTTTTAAGCCTTCAAAAATATTTAAGAACACATCAGTTGAAAATCTTTGATTTTCAAAAAGCTGTAATGTAAAATTTTATCGAAGATAAAATCCTTGCGCCTTAAAGCATGCAAATGTATAAAGACCGTGAACCTTTGCGAAAATCCAACAAAATATTTTATTCTAAAAACTCCCCACTCACATAAAACCATCGGTTTTGAATCATTTTGAATTTTGATAATTCGTGATGAACCTGTTTCTGACCGTCTTCATCAGTGTAAAAAGCCTTAAATTCAACTTTATCGGGAGCTGGTTTATTCACAATTTCCAGTTTTGTCCATTCATTAATCTCGCCCCATTCCTGCATATCTTTTTTATTGTGATATTTCCTTTTGCTCGGAAGTGTGGTTTCCATCAGATATTCACCATTCGGGATGGCAAATGCAGAAAATCTTGAACGCATTAATGCTTCTGCGTTTGGAGCATATTTTTCTCCGGTGTGATAAGGTTTGCAGCAATCTTCGTAGGATTTTCCTGAGCAGCAGGGACAGTTCATTTCTTGATTTTTTATTTAAACACAAATTTACACGAATATTTTTTTCACCAATAACACAAATCCTAATCAATAGGAACGGGCTTTAGCCCGTTTACATAAAATAATAATCCTAATTTGGCTTTAGCCAAAACTTATATGAATTTTTCCCGCGGATTACACAGATTTTTGTATTTAATTAATCTATATCATCTGCAAAATCCGCAAGAGATTATAGTGTTATTCGTGAAAAAACATTTGTGCCATCCGTGTTTAACTGAAAAAAAAAGCATCCAAAAAATGAATGCTTTTAAAAATTTATTTAATAAAACCTCTGTTTCTCAATAAAGGCTTAATATCCGGATCATGTCCCGTAAAATCTCTGAATGCCTGATTCAGATCAACAGAATTTCCGACAGAAAGAATATATTTTCTGAAACGGTCACCGTTTTCTCTCGTAAGACCACCATTCTTTGAAATCCATTCCCAGGCGTCGTTATCCAAAGTTTCAGACCATAAATAAGCGTAATATCCTGCAGAATAACCACCACCCCAAATGTGTGCAAAATAAGGAGTATGATATCTCGGAGGAACGGTTGCTAATGTAAATCCGTGTTTGGTTAATGATTGCTTTTCAAAATCCAATACAGGAATCAACTGACTTTCATTCGTTACCGTATGCCAATCCATATCCAGTTCGGCAGCAGAAACAAGCTCTGTTGTCATATATCCTTGGTTAAAAGTTGCTGCTTTTTTAATTTTATCAACCAAAGCCTGTGGAATCGGTTGTTTCGTTTCGTAATGAAGGGCATAATTTTTCAAAACGACAGGATCTAAAGCCCAGTGTTCGTTAATCTGTGAAGGGAATTCCACAAAATCTCTCGGTACATTGGTTCCGGAAAGGGAAGGGTATTTCTGGCTTGCAAACATCCCGTGGATCGAGTGACCAAACTCATGGAAAATCGTTGTAACATCGTCATAGCTGATTAATGAAGGTTTTCCCGGAGCAGGTTTCTGATAATTGTAGCAGTTTACAATCACAGGTTTTGTTCCTAAAAGGTAAGACTGCTCAACGAAATTACTCATCCAGGCTCCACCGTTTTTAGAATCTCTTGTGTAGAAATCCAGATAATAAATGGCAATGGATTTACCGTCATGATCGAAAACTTCATACGTTACCACATCAGGATGATACACCGGAAGATCTGTTCTCTTTTTGAAAGTCAGTCCATAAAATTTTTCGGCAGCGAAGAAAACTCCTTTTTCCAAAACTGTTGTGATTTCAAAATAAGGTTTTATTTCACTTTCATCTAAATCAAATTTTGCTTTTCTTACCTGTTCAGCATAAAAATTCCAGTCCCAGGGCTCAACCTGGAAACCTCCTTTCTGCTGATCGATAAGATCCTGAATATCTTTAGCTTCACGTCTTGCTGTTTCTACGGCAGGTGTTGCGATCTGATTCATTAATTTAGTTGCTGCTTCAGGCGTTTTGGCCATCTGATCCTGCAGTTTCCACTCTGCGAAGCTTTTTTTACCTAAAATCTGAGCTTTTTTAAGTCTTAATTTGGCTAATTTTTCAATCGTTTCTCTAGTATCGTTTCCGTCACCTTTTTCAGCTCTCAACCACGATGCCTTGAATAGCTTTTCTCTGGTTGCCCTGTTTTTAAGGTTTTGTAAAAGAGGTTGTTGTGTTGTATTTTGTAAAGCCAGAAGATATTGACCTTCTTTGCCTGCATTTTTAGCATCGGTTGCTGCTGCAGCGATTTCGTCGGCGGAAAGTCCGTCTAATTCTTTTGCATCGGAGAAGTAAACCCCGCCTTGTTTTCTTGCTTCAAGCAGTTTATTAGAATATTGGGTAGAAAGCGAAGCCAGCTCCTGATTGATCTGTTTCAATTTTTCTTTGTCGGCCGCAGAAAGATTGGCCCCTGCAATTTCAAAATTCTGTTTATAATATTGTAAAAGTCTTTTGCTTTCGGAGTCTAAGCCTTTATCGGAAATTGCTTTAATTCTTTTATAAAGATTTTCATTCAGGTACATTTTATCGGAATGCGCTGCAAAAACCGGGGCATATTGTTCATCTAAAGCCTGCAAAGTAGGATTGGTATTTGCACTGGTAAGATTGGAAAATACAATCATTGCTCTTTTCAGGACTTCACCGCTTTTTTCCAAAGCGACAATGGTGTTTTCGAAAGTCGGAGCTTCCGGATTATTGGCAATTTTTAAAATTTCGGCGTCGTGTTGTTTTAATCCGAAATCAAAAGCAGGTTTAAAATGTTCATCTTTAATTTTATCAAACTCAGGAGCTTCGTACTGAAGCTTACTTTTCTTCATGAAAGGGTTTGATGAAAGGGAAGCGTCCGGTGAAGGAACTTCCTGCTGAATATCGGTTTTTTTCATTGTAGTACAGGATTGATTAAGTGCTAATGCAGAAATTAATAATACCGATGAAATTTTCTTCATAAATTATTTATTAATAAGGCATAAAGATATTAAAACTTATGATAAAAATATATTCGCTTCTATGGTCTTTTATAATGACATTAATATAATTTTGAAAACAGATGTAATATTTTTTATAAATTAGTTGTTATTAAAGTATATAATAAACAAAACGTAAAACAAGTAACATGAAATCACAAAGTCTTTTTATTTTTTCAGCCTTTTTACTACTAGCTTCGTGTAATGAGAAGCACGACAGGAAATATAATGATAACAAAGATAGCAACTGGGTAGATAAAGTTGTGAATACAGATCACGGGCCGGTACGACAGAAAGAAGTATCGGGAGATTTTGACGAAATTGAAGTTTCTCAGGCTATTGATGCTGAAATTATAAAATCAGACGTTGAAAAAGTTGTGATTTCGGCTCCTGAAAATATTATTGATGAGGTGTTGGTAGACAATAGCGGCGGAAGGCTTCATATTCATTATAAGCCGGGAATCAGAGTAATGAACACACACAATGTTTCTGCGAAAATTTTTGCAAAAGATTTTTCAAAAATTAATGCTAATTCAGCGGCGAAAATTACCGTTAAAGATAAATTTGTTCAGGATAAAACAGATATCGAAGTCTCAAGTGCGGCATCGGTTTCCGGTGATCTTGAAGCGAATGATTTTAATATTTCGGCAGATAGCAGCAGCAATTTCACTGGAAAAGTCTGGGCTGTAGATCTTGATGTGGATGCCTCTTCTGCAGCAAGCATCGACATTTCAGGAAAAGCAAAAAATGCTGAGATCAGCTCTTCATCGGGCAGTAGTATTTCTGCAAACAATGTGGTTGCAGATAACGTAAATGCCGAAGCATCAAGCGGGGCGAGTGTCGATATCAGTGCATCTTCGACCATTAAAGCTGAAGCTTCTTCAGGAGGCAGCGTGACTGTTTACAAAAAAGGAAACGTAACTTCCGTAACGAAAGAAGAAAACAGTGGCGGAAGCGTAAGTATTCGATAATTAATTTTCGGGTTCCTCATCATCGTCAGATGAGGAATCTTCCCATTGAAGAATATCAAAATTAAGATTATCATAAGCCAATAATTCCTCCTCTCGTTGGAGGATTTCTTTTGTGGTAAAGAGAAGAACTTCATCGTCTTTATCCTTAGTTTTGGCCAGTTTTCTAATGGATGCCTTATCAATGGCCATAAATCTTTGTCCGAGACGGCGGGCTGCATATTTCCGCATTCCTGCTTCGTGGAGGACGTCGACTGCCATTTCCACGGCTGTTCCCAGCGTTTCACGATAAATATTATTAATTCCGTTATTCAGATAATCATAGGCATCAATCCTGTTTTTGGCTCTTACAAAAATTTTCACTGTGGGATAATGTTCACGCACTAGATCTGCAATGAATTTATTGTCATCGGTATCATCAAGACACAGAACAAGTATTTCCGCATCTTCAATTCCGGCAGCTCTTAATGTAGGTAGTTTTGTAGCATCACCATAATATACTTTAAACCCATAGCTTCTCAATAGCTTCACACGATCCGAATCTCTGTCCAAAACCGTTGCAGAGATTTTATTGGCCTTTAAAAGCCTTCCCACCGTACTTCCGAAATGTCCGAAACCGACGATAATGATTTTCTTTTGAGAAACATTACTGTCGAGAATATTATAATCATGATCGCCTTCTGGAACGTCTTTTATGAATTTTGGTGTAATCAGTTTATCATTAATAATTAAAAGAAGCGGAGTGATACACATCGTAATTGCGGTGACAGCCATCATTTGAGAATTCAGTTCTTTGCTTAATAGGTAAAGGCTTGATGCATAATTGATTAATACAAAAGCAAATTCTCCCACCTGCGAAAGAGCAAAAGCATAAAATAAGCTTTGTGGAGTATCGATTTTGAAAAATTTTCCGATGACATAAAGCACAAAAAATTTGATTATTAAAACCGCAAAAACAGTACTGAAAATAAATATCGGATCTTTTTGAATGACCGTGAAATTTATCGTTGAGCCAACACTCACGAAAAATACAGCCAGCAAAAGCCCTTTAAACGGGTCGATTTGAGCTTCCAATTCATGCCGGAACTCACTATTGGCCAACATAACACCCGCGAGGAAGGCTCCTAAAGCGGGAGAAAGTCCGATGGCAACCATCAGCTCGGAAACTCCGATAACGAGAAATAGGGAAGAAGCGGTTAAAAGCTCAGACATTCCTGATTTTGAAACGTATCTTAAAAAAGGAACAAAAACATATCGTCCTAATAAAATTAAAATCACCACTCCTAAAATCACGGTTGCCGCCTGCATCCACTCCGGAAGCGTCTGGATGAGAACCTGGATGTCATTATCATGATGTCTGGCTTTATAATTGGCAATAATCGGAAGAATCGCTAAAATAGGAATCACCGCAATATCCTGAAACAAAAGTGTTGAAAATGAAGCTTCACCTGCTAATGTTTTCAGGTTATTTTTTTCCTGCAGGGTCTGCAGAACGATAGCCGTGGATGAAAGGGCAAAACAAATGGCAATCGCAATCGCTTTGTCAATCCGCCAACCGGCCCAGATGAAAACCAAAAAAAGCAGAAAAATTGTCAATAGCATTTGCGTCAATCCCAGTCCGATAATTTTCTTCCGCATTTCCCAGAATTTTCTGGGTTCCAGCTCAAGACCGACCAAAAATAAAAGCATGATCACTCCAAATTCACTGGCGTGCATGATGCCGTCGACGTCTTTTCCGGTTAATTTTAAAACATATGGACCAATAAGAATTCCTCCTATAATGTATCCAATGACAGAACTCAGTCCAAATTTTCTCGCCAGCGGAACCATAATGATGGCAACGCCTAAGAAAATAAGAGTGTTCATGGCCAAGCTGGATTCCATATTTTATTTGTTGAGAAGTTCTGTAAATTCCTGTTTATGCAAGATGATGTCTTTTTTCGACAATTTATTGGCTTCGTACACAACTTTGATGTTTTTAATATTAGCTTTAAAAACATTCAAAGAGACGATCAGTCCGCTGATGAGTTCTTCCACTGTAAACTTGTAGGTTCCGGTTTTGCTGAAAGATCTTTCTTTTCCGCCGGTGGTGACGAGGATATAGACTTCTTTGCCTTCCAGAGGATTGTTATGGCCTTCTTTCAGCCAGTCTCTGTCGAAAACTTCGTCGATCCAGAGCCTTAATAACGGAGGGATTCCAAACCATATCAATGGAAACTGAAAAATAAAACGGTCATAATTTTTTAATCTTTTTCTTTCGCGAAAAGCGGCAATATGAAAATCCGGATATTCTTCATACAGATCCCGAAGGGTGAAATGCTGGTGGCGAACATAGAAATTAACGAGCTCTACATTCGAGTTGGAGTGCTCTAAATAAGGATGCGCAAAAACTACCAACGTCTTCTTCATAAACCTGTTTTCAGTAAAATTAATGAAAAATTTTTGAAATAACGATAGTGTTTTGCTGTGTTTTAATAATTTTTAATATAAAATGTTATTAATTTTTATCATTATTGTTAAATGCTTTGAGAGCCTCAGTATGACATCGCTACAAACATCCAATAAAAAACTGTTAGTATTAGGAATGTCATGCTGAGGTCTCGAAGCATCTTTATATAGAATAGATTCAATTCAAATAAACCATTTCCATATTTCTAAAAATACAGATGCGATTCCGATGAATAAAGATAATATTGCTGTAAATGTAATTCCTTTGTTTTCCTTTTTCCTGTAAGCAAAAATTATAAAAGCTAATGACAGCAAAGAGATTATTAATAAATAATATTTGTATATATATTTTAATTCTAAAAATGAATGTAAGGCTTGTGTTTTTCCGTCTGAAGCCAAGTAATCATGAAGAATTGACAAATTTATTTTTACTGAAAAAAATATTATCATTAAATTTAATATAATAGATGAAAAAGAAAATTTCATAATTAATATTAAAATTTAAAACCTACCATCCTCCCGAAGCTCCACCGCCTCCGAAACTTCCGCCACCTCCGAAGCCTCCAAATCCGCCTCCACCGCCGGAACTGCCACCGCCAAAGCCACCGCCTCCGAAACTGCCAGGGAAAGGGAAAAAGCCTCCCGGATAATTTCTACGGCCTCTTTTGGAAAGGATAACATCATCGTCGTCGTAATTTCCTCCGCCTTTTCCACCACCTCTGTTTCCGAACATAATAGCGATAATAATGAAAATAACAAACGCTATGAGAAGGATTTTAAATACACTTCCGTCACCGCCGCTTTCTTCATTATTTAAAGGTTTGAATTTCCCCTGAACAGCTTCCATGATCGCTGAAGTACCACGATTGATTCCTTCGTACCATTCGCCCTGTTTGAAATGGGGTGTAACGATATAATCTAAAATCTGGCCTGCAACGGATGCTGTTAAATATTGCTCAACCGCCCGTCCTTGTTGGATAGACATGGTGTGATCTTCTGTGGCTATTAAAAAAACAACCCCATTGTCAACATTTTTTTTACCGATTCCCCATTTTTCACCGAACATTGTAGCCAGAAAATTCACGTCTTCACCTTTGGTAGAAGGGATAATCACTACTTCAATTTCCGTTGAGGTAGAATCTGCGAAAGCGATCAGCTTTTTATTAAGATCATCTTTTTCCTGCTGGCTCAATAGATTGGCTTCATCGTAAACGGGATAAAGAATCTTCGGTTTTTCAGGAACAGTGTATTGTGCTGATACAAAATTGTAAAAGCAAATCAGTAAAAATGAAAATACTATTTTAAGAGAACGTAATTTCATTAGGAAGTTCGTTGTGGTTTTCTCCTGTTACAGGAAAATGTTTTTTTAATTCTAATCCTGTTTCCAGAATCGCGCTTTTTAAAGCTTTATAATAATTTCCTTTGGCAAATTCAGACGTAATGTAGTCGTGCAGATGATCCCAATACGACTGATGAACTTTCTCATGAATCCCCGTATCACCAATGATGGTAAGGTATTTTTGTTCAAAATTCACATGAAAAAGCACCGCATTTCTTTCTGCCGTTTTGTTCATGCACAATTCTTCGAAAACTTTAAATGCAATTTTAGCATTATCATCTTCAGTATTCGAGTCGATATGCACTCTGATCTCACCGGTAGAATGTTGCTCTGCTGACTGAATAGCTTCCACGAGGGAAGCTATCTGCTGATTTGTCAAGAATTTGCTCATTATTCTGAGAATGCATCAGGTGCTTTTTGAGCTCCTGCGTCTGCTTTGAAATAAGGTTTTTCTTTAAAGTTGGTAAAATTCGCCAGAATATTATTCGGGAAAGTTTTGATCGATGTATTGTAATCCTGAGCGGCTGCGTTGTAATAAACAGTTTCTGTTCTGATGCTGTTTTCAATGGCAGTATATTCTCTTTGGAAATTGATGTACTGCTGATCTGCTTTTAAGTTCGGATATTGTTCAACAACCGCCATCAATCTGCTTAACGCTCCGGATAATTCTCCCTGCGCAGCCTGGAATTTTGCCAAATCCTGCTCCGTCATATTTGTAGGATCTACATTGATAGAAGTTGCCTTAGAACGAGCCTCGATTACTTTTGTTAATGTTTCCTGCTCAAATTTAGAATAAGATTTTACCGTTCTTTCCAAATTCGGAATAAGATTGGCTCTTTTCTGATAGACAGTCTCTACATTAGACCATTTTGTATTTACGTTTTGTTCTTTCGTCACAAAGCTATTATAGCCGCTTTTACCCCAGAAGAATAATACTGCAACAATAATAAGAAGAGCAATACCGATGGTTCCGGCGCTCAGACAGCCCTTGTTTTTCATAGTTTATTTTTTTAAATTTTTTGTGCTAATCAAATATACAAATTATGTGCTAATTTTGTAAAAAATAATTTTAATGACAACAATAGTGGTGGCAATGGGAGAAAAGAACGAAATTGGTTTTGAAAATCAGTTACTTTGGCATCTTCCAAAAGATTTGAAACACTTTAAAGATATCACTTCGGGACATCCGGTGATCATGGGAAGAAAAACATATGAAAGCATCGGGAAACCACTTCCCAACCGTACCAATATTGTAGTGTCGCGACAAAAAGACTGGTTTGAGGAAGGCATCCTGATCGTCGGAAGCATTAAAGAAGCTGTAAAATTTGCAAAAAAAATCGATGAAGAAGTTTTCATTATCGGTGGTGGAAATATTTATGAGCAGACCATGGATGTGGTTGACCGACTTGAAGTTACTTTAGTGAAAGCTGATCTTGAAGCCGATACTTTCTTCCCGAAAATTAATGAAAAAGTCTGGAAAAAGGTAAACGAGGTTTGTCATGAAAAAGACGAGAAAAATCAATACGATTTCTGCTTTCAGACATATGAAAGAGTTTAGAGTTCTAAGTTTAGCGTTTAAAGTTTTCATTACCCTAAACTTTAATCCCATAACCCTAAACTCTGAATCTTAAATTTCTTATCTTTGCACTTCTAAAATTTAATAATGAATAAGTACATAAAAATTGTAATTGCGGCGGTTCTTATACTTTTAGGGCTTTATATGATGTTTTTTACAAGAAATCTTGGGTGGGGCATTGTGATTACTCTGCTTGCATCTTCGCCGATTTTACTTTTCTTTAAAAATGAATATATTCTTTTGGCTTTCTGGCAGTTGAGAAAACAAAATATGGAAAAAGCAGCCGTTTGGCTGAATAATATTACAAACTACCAAGCTCAGCTTCATAAGTCTCAATATGGATATTTCCATTATCTGATGGGATTGACACAAGCTCAGGATCACCCTGCAAAAGTGGAGCCTTTCATGAAAAAAGCATTGGAGTATGGTTTGAATATGAAGCACGACAGAGCAATGGCAACCCTGAATCTTGCTGCAGCAGCGATTTCTAAAGGAAGAAAACAGGAGGGGCAAAAATTATTGGAAGAAGCGAAAAGACTGGACAGTGCAGGAATGATGGCAGATCAGATCAAGATGATGAAAGACCAGTTGAAAATGCCTTCTATGCAGAAGCATATGCATAACCCGAATATGAGAAACAGAGGAAAATTCTTTTAAGAGATGCGAGTTCCGGGTTTTTCGGAATCGAATTTATAAAATAGAGCGCCTAATTTTTAGGTGCTTTTTTTGTTTTAATATTAATGGTTTTTAGTGCATTAGATTCTTCGACTGCTTCGCGTTCAGGATGACATCGCTAATACTAAAAAGTTTCCATTATGCGGAAGAGTTTGCCAGTGTCATCCTGAGCGCGAAGCAGTCGAAGGATTTAGATCAAAATATCACATTTCCCCATCATTATTATACCCATAAAATTTCGGGATCTGCCAATGATATTTTACGGCTAATGTTCTTATTGTAACAATTAATAAAATTGTAAAAATCTGGATGATTGTAAAGGAAAGTGTGGTAAACTTTGTTAATAATAAAAAAGCTGAACCACCCACAATACAGGCGGTAGCATAAATTTCTTTCCTGAAAATCAAAGGAATTCTATTAAGTAAAATGTCCCGGATAATACCTCCGAAACAACCGGTAATGGTGCCCAAGCCAATGCATATCAAAGGGTGGATATCTGCATTCAATCCTTTTTGGACTCCGATGATGGTAAACAATCCCAGTCCGAAACTATCAAAAATAAATAAAGTTACCCTGACATTTTTTTCGAAAGATTTAAAAATCATCGTGAAAATACTGGTGAGGATAATCAAGGCACAGGTCAAAAGATCATGCATCCAGAAAACCGGAATATCCAGTAATAAATCTCTTACAGTTCCGCCGCCAACAGATGTAACAAAGGCAATAATAAGCACTCCGAACGGATCAAGACGTTTCTGCATCGCAGCAAAGCTTCCCGACATCGAAAAGGAAATCGTACCGAGTACTTCTATGAGAAAATTGAACTGCTCGTGCATGGTTTATAAAAAATAAATGACAATTGATGAATGATTTCTCTTTAAACAAATTTTCTACCATTCTTCAACTATCATTAAAAACTTATTGAATTATTATTACTTTTTTCTTTCTACCCTCACCGAATCCGGTACCAGCAATTCATATTCCCCGCCGTGGTTGATAATTTCCCGCACAATGCTGCTGCTGATGAAAGATTTTCCGGATGAGGTCAGTAAAAAAACGGTTTCTAATTTTTTATGAGCTAAAGTCCTGTTGGTATGTGCAATAGCTTTTTCAAATTCAAAATCGGCAGGATTTCTTAGTCCTCTCAGGATGTACTGGGCATTTTTTTCAAAACAGTAATCCACCGTTAAGCCTTCAAAATAATCGACTTCCACATTGGGAAATTCGGCGACGGAATTTTGAATGAATTCCATTCTTTTTTCCAGCGGAAACATATATTTCTTTTGAGAATTCTGTCCGATCGCTATAATTAATTTATCAAAAAGCGGAGCCGCTCTTTCTATAATATCATAATGCCCTAAAGTGATAGGATCGAATGATCCCGGAAAAACAGCAATTTTCATGCGTATAAAAGTTATAAGTTATGAGTTATAAATGATGAGGTTAAAAGTTTGAGTGATTAACTTCCATCTTCCAGCCTCAATCTTCCATCCTCTTATTTTTTGTTTAAAGCTTTTTCAACCTCGTTTCCACAAAGGTCTTTGATAGATATTCCGTAGATTTTTGCCTGTTGCGGAAGAATACTTGCGGGTGAGAATCCCGGATTTGTGTTCATTTCCAGCATATAAGGAATGCCATCCATTAAGATAAATTCACTTCTTGAAAAACCGCTCATTCCCAGAGAATTGTACGCTCTTTTTGAGATTTCTTCCACACGGATTCTTGTCTCGTCGTCGATTCTTGCAGGGGTAATTTCTTCCGAAGCTCCTTCATATTTGGCTTCATAATCGAAAAATTCATTTTTAGGAACTATTTCCGTGATGCCCAAAACGATGGTTTCTCCTTTATAATCGATCACTCCGACAGAAACTTCCATTCCGTTGAGAAAACTTTCAATTAAAATTTCATCATCTTCTTTAAAAGCAACTTCAGTGGCAGCAATTAATTCAGATTTTTCTTTAACCTTGGAAATTCCCAGTGAAGAGCCGGATTGATTAGGTTTTACAAAGACAGGAAGCCCCAGCGTTTCTACAATTTCATCAACATTAATTTCTTCTCCTTTTCTTAAATAAACACTTTTTGCAGAAGGAATTCCATATTTTGATAATACGGCCAATGTATCTTTTTTATTGAACGTTAAAGCACTTTGATAAAAATCGCAGCCGGTATATTTTTGTCCGATAGCGTCCCAATATGCCTGCAGAATGCCATTTTCACCTGGTGTTCCATGGATAATATTGAAACATACATCAAATTTCAAGGTTTCATTATTATCTAATGTGACCGAAAAATCACCTTTGCTGATTTCATATTTTTTGTCGTTTTCTCCTAAAAAATACCATTCATCTTTAAGGATAACCACTTTATATACGTCATAAAGATCTCTGTCTAAAGAATCGTAAATTAATTGTCCGCTTTTTAATGATACAACGTATTCGTCAGAATACCCTCCCATTACTACGGCAACACTTTTTTTGCTCATAACCATAAGTATCAATTAAGGCAAATTTAATGATTTTATGCAATGCAATACGGGAAATTCATAATTTTTAAAATTGAAAATGAAATGTGTTAAATAAAAAGCACATTCTAAAATTATTAGTTATATTTGCTGTCTAATTATAGTAATTTTAAGTATGCTTAAATCACTTTTCAATTGGAAAGTTTTACTGAACTTAGTTGTAGCCATCGGTGTTTTTGTGGGGTTGGTTTGGCTTACATTTCGTTGGTTAGAATATCATACTAATCACGGTCAGGAAATTCCAGTTCCTAATATTGTAAATAAATCTGTACAGGAAGCCATCAAAATATTAGATGATGCAGGGCTGGAATATGAAGTGGATAGTTTTAAGTATGATCCAAAATATAGACCTTTTCAGGTATTGCAGGTATATCCTGCGCCGGGTTCGCGTGTAAAAGACGGAAGGGCTATCCAGCTGAAAGTAAATCCTAGAACATGGGCCAGAGTGGAAGTTCCTGATGTTATTAATAAATATTCAGGTCTTGCTTTCCAGAGACTGGAGCAGGTAGGATTGAAAGTAGGAGATACGATTTTCGAACCGAGTATTCAGAAAGATGCTGTTTTAAGAATCTTATATAAAGGTACAGCCGTAAAATCTAAAACTAAACTTCCGAGATTTTCTGTGGTAGATGTTGTGATAGGTTCAGGGCCGATGAGAAATATTGCGATTCCTAATGTGGTAGGATTAACGGTGAAAGAAGCAAGGGCAGTCATTGCAAAAAGTATGTTTGAAGTGGGGCTTGTAGAGCATGAAGACGGAGGTAAGGACGAATCTGATATTATTTATTATCAGGATCCTGCAGCCGGAGATGTCCGGGATCAGGGAATGCAGATAGACCTCTGGGCAAGTAAGAAAACGCCTGCTGAGCTGAGTGCAAAAATAGAACAGCTGAACTCTATCTATAGAATGAAAGTAGACACAGGATTGCCGCCGATAGAATATCATGAAATTCCTGCTCACCAGGAACCAAACTATGACGCGCAGCCTCCTGCGGTACCGGCTCCGAAAAGAGATATTCCGAAACCAGCAGATGCTGTGAAGCCGGATGCATCAAAAACGGGAACGGCAAAACCAACGGTTTCAGGAACGGAAAATAAACCGAAGACGACCAACTCTGGAGCTACTTCCGGAAATAATGCTGCTACGGGCGGTAAAACTGTCACAACAACACAAAAGCCGGCAGAAAAACCAAAAGCTAAAAAAGTAGTCGTAGAATAATACACTCATTATTAAGAAAAATACAGGCTTCAACTTTCATTATGTTGAAGCTTTTTGTATAAAAAATAAAACAATGGCAGAAGATAACGAAGATTTTTTGGATGAAGAATTATTAGACCAAAACAGTATTGATAATATCGATATTGATGAGGAAAATAAAGGGTTGTATGAGCATCTCAATATCACTGTTGATAAGAATCAGGAACCACTGAGGATCGATAAGTTTTTATTGATCTACCGCCAGAATTCTTCGAGAAATAAAATTTCACAGACTTGCCGTGCGGGAAATGTTATCGTCAACGGAATTCCTGTTAAGCAAAATTATCGTGTAAAGCCAGGAGATCAGGTTTCTGTACTGTTGGCGCATCCTCCACGAGAGAATGTGATCATCCCTCAGAATATTCCTATTAATATTATATACGAAGATGATGATTTAGTCGTTGTTGATAAAGACCCTGGAATGGTCGTACATCCGGGATTCGGAAATTGGGACGGAACTCTGGTGAATGCTTTGGCGTATCACTTCGAGCAAAACGGTGAAAAAACCGATCTCGACAGAGTAGGATTGGTGCATCGAATTGATAAAGATACTTCAGGATTATTGGTCATTGCTAAAAATGAGTACGCTTTAAGCTTTTTAGCAAAACAATTTTTCGACAGAAAAACAAAAAGATTGTATTGGGCTTTTGTTTGGGGGAACGTACAGGACGATGAAGGCACCATAAGAGGCCATATCGGGCGTCATCCTAAAAACAGGATGCAGATGCACACTTATGAAGACGGCAGCCAGGGGAAGCATGCGGTGACCCATTATAAAGTTTTAGAAAGATTTAAATATATGACGTGGGTAGAGTGTAAACTTGAAACGGGAAGAACTCACCAGATCAGGGCACACTTCAAACATATCGGTCATACCTTATTTAATGATGAAAGATACGAAGGGCATACCCCTTTGCGAGGAGTGAATCTTCCTAAGTATAAGCAGTTTATAAAAAATGTTTTTGAAATTTTACCAAGACATGCACTCCATGCTCATACTTTAGGATTTATACATCCTACGACCAAGAAAGAATTATATTTTGAAAGCCCAATGCCGAAAGATATGGCGGATGCCGTAAAAAAATGGAGAAATTATTTAGAAAACTAAAAATATATTGAGAATTTTTTTATATTTGTTGAATTGAAATCAAGATTTGTTATGAGAAAACTATATGCTATCGTATGTTTAGCTCTTTTGTCAAATGCATACAAAGCACAAGAAACATTACCATACTATCAACAATACCTTTTGGATGGTGAGTTTCTGTTCAACCCAGCACAATACGGAAAAACAGACTATGTGCAGCTTAATCTTAACTATCAACAGCAATTTTCGAAGTTCAGTGAATCCCCAAATGTACAATCTATTGGGATGAACGCGAATATTTTTGATAGAGTAGGAGCAGGTATCTCTGTATTCAGAGATAGCAACGGGCCAATTTCTGCGGGTGGTATTACAGCTGGTGCTTCATATTTTATTCCTCTTAGCAGCGAAGGAGACAGAAAAGACCAGTTCTCTTTCGGTACAAGTGTGAGCTTCTATAATATGAATTTTGATTATTCAAAAATTAATACGCAGGACGCTTCAGATCCATTATTGCAGGGTAGTGAAAGTAATATCTTCATGGCTTATGCTAATTTTGGGGCACAGGCTACGTACAAAAATATCTTCGCAGGAGTTTCTGTAAATGATATTGCTCTTACCAACGACGAAGCGATCGTAAACGGACGTGAGCCTTCTCCAATCAAATTCTTCTTAAACTTAGGATATGACTGGCATGTAGGAGATAATATCTATTTCACGCCTTCAGCTTTGATCAACCTAAATACGAACTCTACAAGAACAATCGATTATAACTTAATGGGTACGTTCTTTAATGATATTAATTCATTCTCTTTCGGGGTGAGCTACAGATCTGTTCAGAACAGATTCGACAGCCAGCAATTGCAGATTGCACCGGTTGTAAAAGTAAGATTCAACAAATTCATGATTGGAGCTACTTACAACTTAGGATTATCTGATATCCAGGAATATGGAGGAAACAGCTTCATGATCGGATTAGGATATAACTTCGATAACTTCATTAATCACAGAGGTTATAGATATTAATCAATTTAATTTAAATAAATTTGAGCTCTGAATTTTTCAGAGCTTTTTTTATGATCTACATTCACATTCCGTTTTGTAAGCAAAAATGCAGCTATTGCAATTTTCATTTTTCAACATCTTTAAACTTTAAGGATGAAATGCTTGCTGCTATGAAGAAGGAAATTTTTTTGCGAAAAGATGAGCTTCAAAACAAAAATTTACAGTCTCTTTACTTTGGCGGGGGAACTCCCTCGATCCTTTCTCCTGACGAAATCCATTCTTTAATTGATGAAGTTTTAAAATATTTCAGCTTTGAAAAAGATATTGAGATCACTTTGGAAGCCAATCCGGATGATTTGGATAAAAATTTTTTGAAAGGATTGTCAGATTCCCCGGTAAATCGTCTTTCCATCGGGACACAAAGTTTTTTTGATGAAGATTTAAAATTAATGAATCGTGCTCACAATGCCTCGGAAGCCGAAGGTTCTATCAAAAGAGCTCAGGATTTTGGTTTTGAAAATTTAAGTATAGATTTAATTTACGGTTCGCCAACCTCAAATTTAGAGATTTGGAAGGAGAATTTAAACAAAACCATTGCACTTGAAGTTCCGCATATTTCTTCTTATGCCCTTACGGTCGAGCCAAAAACCGCTTTGGAAAACTGGATTTCAAAAGGAAAAGTAAAAAGCCCGAAAGAAGAGGAGCAGAACAGAGAATTCTACTATTTATCAGATTTCTTAAAAGATAATGGGTTTGAACATTATGAAGTTTCCAATTTTGCGAAACCCGGGATGTATTCAAGGCACAATTCTGCGTACTGGAAATATAAAGAATATCTGGGAATTGGCCCGTCTGCACATTCTTACAACGGTTTTGATGTCAGAAGCTGGAATGTTGCCAATAATCAGCAATACATTAAAAAATTAAATTCAAATCTTTTGGCTAAAGAAGAAGAAATTCTTTCCCGTAACGATCAGTTTAATGAAATGATTATGATTGGCTTAAGAACAATCTGGGGTGTCGACCTCGATAGCCTGAAAAATAAGTTTAATGAGCAGATTCTTGAACATTTTCAGCACGAAATTCAATCAAAATTAGAAGAAGAAATTTTAATTATTGAAAACAATCACCTGAAAATCCCGGAAAAGCATTGGTTTATGGCGGATGGAATTGCTTCGGATTTGTTTATTATTTAAGCTGGAAGCCAGAAGTAAGAGGCTAGAAGAATGGTTTGTGAAAAACTTCCAACATCCAGCTTCCAGCATCCAACAATTTCACTATTTTTGTATAAAATTTCAACTTAATTTTGAAAACTAAAAAGCAAAATTATTCGCATCTTTCACCAAAGCAACCTATCGGAATTTTTGATAGTGGAGTTGGGGGATTAACGGTAGCCAAAGAGATAAAGAGACTTCTTCCCAACGAAGATCTTATCTATTTTGGGGATACAAAGCATCTTCCTTACGGTGAAAAATCCAAAGAAGCGATTATCGAATATTCTACAAAAATTACCAACTTTTTGTTGGCTCAAAACTGTAAAGCAATCGTAGTTGCCTGTAATACGGCCACGGCAAATGCTTTGAACGAAGTCATGGAATCTGTCGCAGGGAAAGTTCCTGTGATCGACGTGATCAATCCTGTTGCGGAAAAGGTTTCGTATGAAATTCATAATAATGTCGGCGTGATTGCAACAAAAGCTACGGTGAATTCCGGGCTTTATAAGAAAAGTATCCGTAAGCATAATAAGTGGATCAAAGTGGATGAATTGGCCACTCCGCTGCTGGTTCCTGCGATTGAAGAAGGTTTTAAAAATCATCCGATTACGCATGCGATTATTTATAATTATTTGAGTAATAGTAAATTAAAAAATATTGAAACATTAATTCTGGGATGCACGCATTATCCTCTATTAATTGAAGAAATCAAGCAGTATTACGGAAACCGAGTTCGTGTGATCGATTCCCCGAATATTGTGGCCAATCATTTGAAGATTATTCTGGATAAATACAATCTTCTGAATGAAAGCAACCCAAAACCGAATTACCATTTTTACCTTTCGGATTTGACCAAAAATTTTGAAAAGATCTCAAAAAAATTCTTCGGAAAAACAATTGACTTAGAATTGAAAGTATTATAAAAAAGAAAGCTGTTTCGTATAGAAGCAGCTTTTTTTATTCAGTAAAAAAACAACAAGATATATAAACTAATTATTGAATTTTTCTTTCAGAACATTATTATAATATTCTTTTTCAGAGCTGTTTATGTTTTTAAAATATTTATACTTTTCTGAAAAATAAAACCGTTGGCAACTTGGTGGGAGGTATTGATTTATGACGTTATCTCCTGTATTTTCAACTATCGTATATTTTGGAAGAGCTATATTAAGTTGATCAACATATTTTGCCAGTTCAATAATTATATTGTATTGGAGTTTATACTGGCAGCTGTAATTTTCAACATCTTTTTTGACATATTTATTAAAATAGTACAGGACCAGTTCCCTTGATTGAAGATCTAAAGTTTTTGAACCAGTGAAAACAAGATATAATGATACAATCCAATCATTAATTACGTATTTTTCTATACGCTTATATATTTTATCTTCCATACCGAGTGAGGAAGTATTTAAAGTTTTAATTTTATTAAGATAATCAGACAAGACAAATTCAGAAAAATTCATCAGCTCTTTAGGGCTTCTTTTTTTATATAATATGTCCTGATATTTACCTATATTTTCATACAGAATATAATGTTGTTGATTGACAACTAAATTATGTAATGCAACTTTATCGCCTTTAAACTCAATTGTTTTATCATAATTATCTATTGTTAGAGATAAAGTCTCATCAGAGTTTAGAAGAATAGGAATATATTTAATTATTAAATTTTTTTCACTATTGTATTCAATACTTAATTCATTGATTTCTTTTTCTGAAATTATCTTTTTTTCTCCTTCTTTTAATTTAACTCTATTGGTTTTGTATTTAATTTCAATTGTAGTATTGCTTTTATTTTCGATCGTAATCTTTTGACTGAAAAGATTTAAAAATAGAAATAGCAAAAGAATACTGAGTGTCCTTTTGCTATGATAGTTTAAAGCTTTTAATTTCAATTTTTAAAAATATTTTTATTTGTTTGAAATCTTTTGTTTTAGAATTTCAAATATAAATAATATTTTCATTTAATAGTGATTTATTTACATTTCTACAATCACTTTCTTCCTTTCCAATCTTCTCTTCGGAGTATGTATTGGCTGGTTTTTATCTTCTTCCGATTTTTGCCCGATAACGACTGCAAAAAGGGTTTCATATTTTTCGTTATTCAAAATAGAGTCGTATTTGTCGCCTTCAATTCCTTCCATTGGGGTAGAATCAATTCCAAGATCCACACATGCAGAAAGGAAGACACCAAGAGCAAGATAAACCTGGTGTGCAAACCATGATTTTATAGCAGCTTCACCTTGTGGTTTTACAAAAGTTCTATAATATTCTACCAATCCTTCCGGTAAATTTTCTTCAATCTGTTTTTCAAAATCTTCCGGATTTTTAATGGCTTGGAAAACGACCAGCTGGCTGCTTTCCAAAACTTTTTCTTTGTTAAAATAAGATGCTTCTGCCAGTTGTTCTTTTATTTCGGAGTTGCTCACAAAAATAAAATTCCATGGCTGGCTATTGATGGAAGATGGGCTTAAATGCAAAATTTCTTTAAGCATTTGTATTTTTTCATCACTGATTTTACCTTGAGGGTTATACTTTTTCACTGCATACCTCGTTTTCATTTTTTCTAAAAAGTTCATACTATTTTATACTATATTTTTTATAGTTGCAAAATTAATGTAAGTTTATTAACTTTGCAATAACGGTATAAAATGATAGTATAAAAAAGTATAAAATGTATATAATAGATGACAAGCATTATCCTTGCTGTACAACGGTAACCATGAGGTTTATCGGCGGGAAATGGAAAGCGGTAATTTTATATTACCTTATTGAAGGACCAAAAAGATATAATGAATTAAGAAAATTTATGCCCACAATTACGGAAAGAACATTAAGTCTTCAGTTAAAGCAATTGGAAGAAGATAACATTATTAACAGAAAAGTTTACACCAAAAAACCTCCTTTAATGGTAGAATATACATTAACGGAATTCGGAGAAACTTTAATTCCTATGTTAAAAGAAATCGCAAGATGGGGAATAGAAGCCGTAGAAAAATCAAAAAAAGTAAAGGAAGAAATTTCCTGATTACTCTGTTATTTCTGAGCTTTCTTCTTTATTCGGTTCAAAAAAACTGAAGCTTACGTTGCCATATTTTCTTGTGTCAATCAGATTTGGGTGGTCAAATTTCATTCGGCTTTGGTGCTCTACGATCAGTGTTCCGTTTGGTTTGAGATATTTATTATTTAAAATCAAAGAGAGCAATTCGTAGTATTTTTTTTCTTCCGTTTCGAAAGGAGCATCCGAAAATACAATTTCGAAAGATTTTTTATTTCTGAACTTCTTTAACCAGTCAAAAACATCTCCTCGCTGAACATTCACCTGCAAAGCCATATCCAGTTCCGCAGCAGTAGAATTGATAAAAGCCGTATGTTTCGGATTCATTTCCACAGAAGTGATATCCTGACAGCCTCTTGATGCAAATTCCAGTGTGATAGAACCGATTCCGGCAAAAAGATCAAGTACAGAAACCGACTGCATATCATATTTATTTTCCAAAATACTGAATAGCGCTTCCTTTGCGAAGTCCGTCGTAGGTCTTACGTCAAAATTTTTCGGAGCGGCTATTTTTTTGGCTTTCCATTTTCCTGAGATTATTCTGTACATATTTTTTAGTTGTTAGATTGTAGGTAATAGGTTGCAGGTTAGGAGCTAAGACCTATGATCTGTTACCTGGGACCTAATTAAGTATAAAATTTTTACCGGGAACATTATCAAATACAATTCTCAGATTCTTCACAAATTTCTGCAATTCTGAAATAAACGTTTCATTTTCAGTGGTTTCACCGTAAGTGAAGAAATTCGTCTCATTAATTCCGAACCCGATCTTGCTTAATGTAAACATGATGAAGTAAAGAAAATCAACCTCAGAATTTACATCAAGATTATTGTATAAAATAACTTTTTTGTTATCAATGGCGAAAAATTCACATTGATTGTGGTAAAGATTGATATGAATTTCCTTATTGTTTTTATTATTAATGGAATTTAAAAACTTCTCACCTGAAAAATTAAATTGAACCGGCAAGGCCAATTCTTTAATCTTTTTGTAAAAATTTTTCGGAAATGTATAATAAAACTGCACCTTGAATTTTTCGTTAATCGAAAGCATTAATTCTTCTTTTTCGCTGTCAACAGGCGCATTGTAGGCAATCAGCTCAAATCCTGTCTCATGCTGAGAAAATCCTTCGGGCATCAACGTAAAATGATTCAGCGCGGAAACCACCTGAATCTCATCAAATCTTTGTTTGATCAGCACTTCATCCAGCTTATCGGCAATGAAGTTTTCCGGAGATTCTTCGTCTACGAAATAAGATTTTTCCTCCACAATGCTTTTATTCTTGGCAATCTGGTAGGTCAATCCGTCTTTGGTAAAAAGTAAATTAAGTACGTTCATATTTCAATTCCTGCAAATTTAGTGAAATTCTACCATTACCGCACCCGATTGATGATGAAGTATTTCCTTATTATAAAAATCGATATTGGTCTGGCTTTCCAGCGTGTCCCAAACCAGCTTCTGTAAAACGCCGTCTCCGATTCCGTGAACAATTTCCAGCCTTTTCAGATTGTGTTTTCTGCAAAATTCTATAGTTTGCAGTAATTTTTCTTTCTGGATAAAAAGTCTCTCGAAACTATCATAATCATTAGGATTTTTAACCAGATTAGGAAAGTGGAGATCCAAAACAAGATGATTTCGCTGATGCTTTTTTGAAATGTTTTTTTTGGGTTCCGGTTTTTTTACCACTTTAATATTTTCATAAATATCGGCATTTTTCGGAACCAGTTTCTCTTTCGGGTATTGATACGTAAACCCGAATTCATCTTTAAAAACGACAATATTTCCCTTAACGGAAGTTACAACCCCGCTCAGATCTTCATCTACCACAGAAACTTTATCGCCTATCTTCATAACTTTATAAACACTAATAACACAAATATTTCACAAACCTTCACAAATTTCAATAGTGATATTCATGAAAAAAATTAGTAAAATTTGTGTTTTTAAATTCAAATTTTCGGACCTAATTCAATAATTTCCAAATCCTTAATTTCTTCTCCGTCAACCACAAAACGCATCATCGTTCTCATCTTGTGCCATCCCTGTTTTCCACAGGCTCCGGGATTGAGATGAAGCAAATTATTTTTCTCATCAAACATCGCTTTTAAAATATGCGAATGCCCTGAAATAAATAACTTCGGAGCTTTTTCAGCAATTTCTTTTTTCGCTAAAGGAGAATATCTTCCGGGATATCCGCCGATGTGGATCATTAAAACTTCTACATTTTCACAGAAAAAACGATTCGCTTCAGGAAATTCTGAACGAATTTTTGCGTTATCAATATTTCCGTAAACTCCTTTTACGGGTTTAATTTTTTCAAGTTGTTCAATGACTTCCATGCTTCCGAAATCTCCGCCGTGCCAGATTTCATCGGCTTGCCGGGCATAGTCTAAAATTCGGTCATCGATATAAGAATGAGAGTCGGAGAGAAGCAGGATTTTAGTCATTATCTAAACGTTCTTTCAGTAATATTTTCGTCGTATTTTTCTTTAAAAATCTGAACACGATCAGGATTCAGCTCACCATCACTGTTGATTACTCTTTCCTTTAACAGCCATTTAACTAATTTTTCCATTCCCTTTCTGGAATTCATAAAATTTAAAATTTTCGTAAAATCTGTTGATTCTACTTTAGTTTTTTCAGTTAAGAAGTTCAATACATAATAGTCATCTTCCTGATATCTTGGAGTTTCGTTGTCCATGTATCTATACATCAGAATTTCCTCATCATCTTTCATGGTATAAAATGAATATTGTGCAACATTGATTTTTTCAGCTTTAAGGATCTGTTTTCCGTCCAGCAGAACTTTATCATCTTTAATCACAACTTCCTGAGAAAAATACAGGTTAAAACTTAATAATAATAAAAATACGGACAGTAGTTTTTTTGTTGTCATTTTTTAGTGTTTAATTTTTTTGCAAATATAGTTGTTGAAATTATGATAGACAGATTTATTGCTTTAAAAATGAATTCTCTCAGTTTTATTTAAATGTTAGTAATCGCAAAGGCGCAAATTATATAAAATAAAGAATATTTTAAGGCGCAAGGATTTTATCTTCGATAAAATTGTATAATGTTGAACTCTGCTGAAAATCTTTGATTTTCTTGCGTCTTAAAAAACGAGCAAAATTTAAAAACCTTTGCGTCTTTGCGATAACCAACAAAAAGTTTAGAAAAGTTAAATTACAAAAAATTAATTCTATTTTAATTTAATAAAAGTCTTTTATTGAGTTATCATTAAATCTAAAGGTCATATTTAGTAAATTTGAGAAAATTTAAAAAAATGAAGCAGAAACTTTCTTTTTTCCTTCTTCTTTTGACTGTAGCTATTTTCAATGCACAAGTTGAGGAGAAAAAACTGGACGAACTGATCCAGAGTACATTAAAAACTTTCGACGTTCCCGGAATGTCTGTCGGAGTGATCAAGGACGGGAAAATCATTTATTCAAAAGGTTTCGGAGTACGTTCTTTAACGTCAAAACAACCGATGGATGATAATACGCTTGTCGGAATTGCTTCTAATTCTAAAGGTTTCACATGTACAGCGCTTGCAATTTTAGCAGACGAAGGAAAATTGAACTGGGACGATAAAGTTTCAAAATATATCCCTGAATTTCAGATGTATGATCCGTATGTTTCTCAAAATGTTACCATTAAGGATTTGGTAACTCACAGAGCCGGATTAGGTTTGGGACAGGGCGATCTAATGTTTTTTCCTGAAGGCGGAAATATGACGGTAAACGATATTGTTCACAACGTGAGATATTTAAAACCTGAAAATCCTTTCAGAACAACCTTAGATTATAATAATATTATGTTTATTGTTGCCGGAGAAGTGATTCACAGGGTTTCCGGCTTGAGCTGGGCAGAATTTATCGAACAGAGAATCATGAAACCAGTGGGAATGACCTCAAGTTTCGGAAGCTACAACAGAGCAAAAGCCGTAGCTAACAAAATCGATGCACATGCTCCGGTAGACGGAAAAGCGATCGCGGTTCCTCACGACTGGAACGAAACAGCCAACGCAGCCGGAGGAATTATGAGTAATATCAAAGACATGACAACCTGGGCAGAATTTCTGTTGAATAATTTCACAACGAAAGACGGCAAAAAATTAGTTTCAGATAAAAATGTGCAGCAGCTGTGGAGTTTGCAGATTCCAAGTGGTGTTGCAGCGAAAAATCCGTATGATACAAGTTTTTATGGGTACGGACTGGGCTGGTTTTTAAGTGATGTTAAAGGTCACAAACAAGTTCAGCATACAGGCGGATTGATCGGAACAGTTACGCAGTTTACATTGATTCCTGATATGAAATTGGGAATTGTTGTGTTGACGAATCAACAGTCTGGTGCAGCTTTCAACACGATTACCAATACCGTGAAAGATTCTTATCTGGGAGTGGCAGACAGAAACTGGCTGAAAACTTATAGCGAAAGAATGGTAAAAGCGGAAGAAGGATTTAACAAACAAAAGAAAGAAGCTTTCGCAAAATCTGAAGCCTTTAAAAAAGATAAAAATCTTCAGCCTAAAGCGGAACAATTCGTAGGAACTTACAATGATAAATGGTTTGGTGATGTTGAAATTGCCCAACAAGGAAGCGGATACAGGATTTCATGTAAAAGTTCTCCGAGATTAAAAGGTGAGTTGTTACCTTATTCCAACAATTCTTTCATCATCAAATGGGACGACAGAAGCTATGACGCCGATGCCTACATTATTTTCGATTATGATGAAAACGGAAAAGCCCAGTCTGCAAGAGTAAAACCAATTTCTGATGTCACGGATTTCAGTTTTGATTTTGAGGATTTGGATTTGAGAAGAAAATAAAAAGAAATTAAATTGAAGTTAATTATCAATAGGGACGGGCTTTAGCCCGTCTTTCGTTTTTGAAGAAAAGAGAGTGGCTTTAGCAAAATTTACTAATGAAAATTCACCATTGACCATTCACTTTTAAAATTCACAATTATTACTTTAATAGTTTCAAATCTTCTTCTGCTCTTGAAATTTCTGAATTTAAATGCTGTTTTTCGAAGAATTTTTTTAATTCAATTAAACGTTTTTTATTGTCGTATTGAAGACTTGAATTTAATTTTTGCTGACAAAGCGAACAGGCTCTTGCAAAATGAGAATCTGTTTCAGACAAGTTATTGGTGCCGTTCATCACACAATTGGCATTCAGGCAATGACTGATTCCAAACATATGTCCGATTTCGTGTGAACTTATTTTTAGCAATCGTTCGAGTCCTTCATTAGAGCCTGATTCGGTGAGATTTCCATTATAGAACCTAAACATGGATGTTACTCCAACGCCATCTTTGTAGGAGGCGAGTCCGAATACATAATTCCATTCAGGTTTGGGGAAAAGATCCCTTTCTGTAATGCCCATAAAAACGACGGCATCGTTTGGTTTTCTTTTTATTAAAATACTGTCCAGAACGTAACCGGCCGAGATTTGTTCCTGACTGTCATGACCCATTCTTCTGACAGATCTTGGAATAATACTGTTTGATAAAGACGGAAGAACTTTCGTTTCCAATTGAAAATAAGTTTTCAGATATTCTTTTGTAAGCTCGATCTGTTTTTTCTGAAATTCATTGAAATCACCGATGGGCTGAAGGTAAATGGTATTTTTTCCAGCTTCGGGTTTTATTTTTTTTAATTTTTGAAAATCTTCAAAGCTCTGAAAATGCTCATTACGATTGTACCGCCATTCACCATATCTCGGTTTTTTGAGCTGTACATCGTTGATGGCAATAGTTTCAAAATAAGTTTTTTCCTTCTTTTGACATGAAAAAAGGATAAATATTGATAATAATGAAAAGTTTTTTACAATTAATTTAAATTTTCCCCGGCTCATAAAAGAACAAAAGCTTCTTATTGGCGCCATCAAACTCTGCCCACGAATTGCAGTCGATCTCAAAACCCGCCACTCCGCAGGTCGGAAAATGGAAAATATCTTCGGAAATAGAATTGGCAAAATTCGATATTCCGTTGTTATGCGAGAAAAAAGCAACCGTATCATGGCTGTCATCCAGATCATAAATTACCGATTCGAAATTGCTTTCCGAAGGATTGTAAAGTTTCTCATTCGTAATGATATTGATGTGATAGGCTTGATTGAAAATTTTGCACGTATTAAGGGCACGAACCGCCGGACTCGAGACAAAATAATCGATCGAAATTTGATTGTTTTTCATAAATCTTGACATGTGCATGGCTTCCTCTAAGCCTTTGTCTGCCAATGGTCTGTCAAAGTCCTCCGTTTCTTCCGGCCAGTCACTTTTTGCATGTCTTACGAGGATGAGTTTCTTCATATTATCGCTTTTTGGAAAAATAAAATTATAAAAAAAATAATGGAATAAAAACATGATTTATAAAAAAAAGTGTGTAGGGAATAAAATCATTAAAATTTACTAAATTTGCAAACTTATGGGGCAAATACTTGCAATAGACTATGGAAAGGCGCGTTGTGGCATCGCTGCGACGGATGACATGCAAATTATTGCAAGCGGTCTGGATACTATACAAACATCAGTTTTAATGGAATTTCTTAAAAAATATTTCATTGAAAACAAAGTGGATGAAGTAGTAGTCGGGCTTCCCGTAGATTTGAAAGGAAATGTTTCTGAAGTGGAAACGCACATCTTAAAATTTATAGAAATTTTTCAAAAAGAATTTCCGGATGTTAAAGTAAACCGCTTCGATGAAAGATTTACATCCAAAATGGCTTCGTTTTTTATTTCCCAAAGCGGGAAAAGCAAAAAACAGAGACAGGAAAAGGGATTAATAGATAAAGTAAGCGCAACCATCATATTGCAGAATTTTTTAGAACAAAGAACAAGATGATTTTACCGATAAGAGCCTTTGGGGATCCAGTTTTAAGAAAAGTAGGTAAGGATATAGACAAAGATTATCCCGACTTACAACAGTTGATTGATAATATGTTCGAAACCATGTACAGTGCAAATGGCATAGGGTTGGCTGCACCACAAATCGGGCTAGACATCCGTCTGTTTGTCGTAGATGTTTCTCCTCTTGCGGAAGATGAAGATTATGAGGATCTTAAAGATGAACTGACAGAATTTAAAAAAGTTTTCATTAATGCGAAAATTCTTGAAGAATCAGGCGAAGAGTGGAAATTCAATGAAGGATGTCTTTCTATTCCGGATGTAAGAGAAGATGTAAAAAGAAAAGGAACGATCGTTATCGAATATTATGACGAAAATTTTGTAAAACATACAGAAACTTTTTCCGATATTAGAGCCCGCGTAATTCAACATGAATACGATCATATTGAAGGAATCTTGTTTACCGACCACCTGAGCGCTTTAAAAAAGAAGCTGGTAAAGGGTAAATTGACAAAAATTACTCACGGTGATGTAAGCATCAGTTACAAAATGAGATTTCCAAAATAATTAGAATCAAGGATAAAAAAATAAAATAATAAAGCGCAAAAAGTTTCATACTAAGCTTGTCGAAGTACTGAAAGCTGATTGCAGAATTTACAAAAAATAAAATTATGCTGTTAGAAAAAATAATTTCAATTTCTGGAAAACCAGGACTTTACAAATTAGTTTCGCAATTAAGAAACGGATTTATCATTGAAGATGTTACGTCTAAGAAAAAAGTGAGCATTGGCAATTCAAGCCAGGTAAGCTTATTAGACAATATCGCAATGTTTACAGTAGATAAAGAAGTTCCGTTATTTGAAGTTTTTGAAAATATTGCTAAAAACTTTGATTATAAAGAAGCAATCGGTCACAAATCTTCTGATGCTGAACTGAAAGAATTCATGACGGCTTCTCTTCCGAATTACGACAAAGAAAGAGTGTACGCTTCTGATATCAAGAAATTGGCTCAATGGTACAATATCCTTCAGAAAGCAGGATACATCACTCCTGAAAGCTTCATAAAAGCAGAGCCTGAAACTTTAGACGGCGAGCCGGCAGAAGAGGTAAGCATTGAAACTGAAGCTCCTAAAAAAGCTCCAAAAGCAGAAAAACCTGCAACTCCGAAAGTAAAAGCTACTTCTGCAGCCAAAGCTGCTCCAAAAAGCACACACACTAAAAAAGGATAATTCAATTATTTGAATTAAAAATACAGACCTCGTCCTAAATGGCGAGGTTTTTTGTTTTTAAGTTGGTTCTTCGCAAAGGCGCAAAATTATTCCAACAGAATGTTTTTAAGACGCAAAGATTTTATCATCGATAAAATTGCATAACGTTATACTTTACTGAAAATCTTTGATTTTCTTGCGCCTTAAAAAAGAATAATAAAAAGATTTTGCGCCTTTGCAATTGACCAATAAAATATAAGAAATCGGTTTAGGTTAAATTTTTTTGTTTCAAGACAAAAGGACATTCAAAAAGATTTACCTTAAATTTGTATCACTTGAATTCTATTGTATGAATACCAAACAGGAAAAACTGGAAGCTTTCGGAAGATTATTAGACATTATGGACGATTTGCGCGAAAAATGTCCGTGGGATCAGAAACAGACCTTAGAATCGTTACGTCACTTAACTTTGGAAGAAACGTATGAACTTTCAGATGCTATTTTGCAGAATGATTTACAGGAAATAAAGAAAGAATTGGGCGATGTTTTACTGCATCTGGTTTTTTATGCTAAAATAGGTTCGGAGAAAGAAAGTTTCGATATTGCAGATGTCATTAATTCTTTAAATGAAAAACTAATTTTCCGTCACCCTCACATTTACGGAGATACTACCGTGAAAGATGAAGAGGAAGTAAAACAGAATTGGGAAAAATTAAAATTAAAAGAAGGAAACAAATCCATTTTGGGCGGAGTTCCGAAAAGTCTGCCAAGTCTTGTGAAAGCCTACAGAATTCAGGATAAAGTAAAAGGAATTGGGTTCGAATTTCACGATGCGGAAGATGCCTGGAAAAAAGTGGATGAAGAAATTCAGGAATTCCATGCGGAAACGGATCTGGATAAAAAAGAGCAGGAATTGGGCGATGTTTTTTTCTCATTAATAAATTATGCCAGAATTTCAGGAATCAATCCGGATTCTGCGCTGGAAAGAACCAATCTGAAGTTTATCTCAAGATTCCAGAAAATGGAAGTGCTTGCAGTCGAAAAAGACCTGAAACTGGCAGATATGTCGTTGGAAGAAATGGATGTTCTTTGGGAAGAAGCAAAAATTTTAAATAAAAACTAATGAAAATGAATATTTTTTGTGCGGTTACTGCAATAGCATTAGTTGCTTGTAATCCAAAAACAGATCAGCCAAAAACCGATACTTTGGTTACGGAATTTTCTTTGCCTAAAAAGTTGAAGGAAGTTTCCGGAATCACGTTGTCAAAAGATAAAAACACGATCTGGACAATTGAAGACCAGGGAAATAAAAATGTAATTTACGGATTGGATCAGAAAGGAAACCTGACTAATGATGTTTTGGTAGAAAATACCGAAAACACCGACTGGGAGGATATGACGACAGATTCCGAGGGAAATATTTATATCGGAGATTTTGGAAATAATGAGAACGACAGACAGGATCTCAGTATTTTAAAAGTTGATTTAAAAGATGCTTCCCAGCCAACTACAAAAGTAGTTCAGACGACAAAATTTCATTATGAAGGGCAGAAAGAATTTCCGCCAAAAAAATCTTACTGGTTATATGATTGTGAGGCTTTCGTAGAAATGGACGGAAATTTTTATCTTTTTACAAAAAACAGAAGTAAAGGTTTCGACGGGACATTTCTAGTTTTTCAGATTCCGAATAAGGAAGGAGATTTTGAAGCAAAATTGGTGGGAAAACTGAAGCTTCACGGAGGATATAGTGATGCTGCCATTACATCTGCTGCCATCAACGGTACAAAAGATAAAATTGTATTATTAACTCATAAAAATATTCATGTTCTGACAGGTTTTAGTGTAAATGATTTCAGTAAAGCCAAGATTCAGAAAATATCTTTACATCACAATTCGCAAAAAGAAGCGGTTGCTTTTCTCAATGATAAAACATTGCTGATTGCCGATGAAAAGGATAAAAATATGGGAGGAAATATGTATAAATTTGATTTAAAATAAAAAAAAACCGCAGAAATTTTCTGCGGTTTTTTCAATTATGGAGTTAAATAAGTAATGTAAATATTCCCGCTGGACAATCTGAAGTCCTGCGTATAAACGCATCGTACCCTAAACGTTTCACCAGCATTCAAATAAGAAATAGAAGATAAGTTGTGGTTGACTGTCAGTGTTCTCTCACCGTGTCCTGTTGATATTGAAGCCAGCGTCACTGTGGAAGAAGAAACTTTTTGGATCGAAGATTTTGCTGTTCCTGCAGTATATCCGTTTCCATTCAAGCTCAGGTCATAAGTGATGTAAGGCACGATATTGTAAAAACCAGCCTTCACGACTGTAAACAATCCCGTAGTTGAATTATAAGTCAGATACGCATTGTCGATTTTGTTGCTCACGTTATACACATACGTCTGCGTGTAGCTTTCGTGCGTGCTTACGGGGTTACTTCCTGTTCCTGTATAGCTTCCGGATGAAGGATTGATGTTTGTTTTGTTTCCGACAAAAATTACTTTCAGAAAATTTTCAGAAGCAATATTTTTCCAAACCGGAGCATTTCCGGAACCATTGGATACCAAAAAATCACCGGGGTTTCCGGAGCTTCCTGTGGTTTTCGGACCACCACCGACGTTCAGATCTTTTACAACCTGTAAAGAACCGTTGACGTGCAATGTGTGTTGTGGAGTTGGAGTAAGAATACCTACTTGTGCATTTAGGCTGCAGGACATGACAAATAATGCCATATATGATAGCTGTTTTTTCATCGAATGTTTATTTTTTGTTGAAATAATTTTCGACAAATATAAATTCTTTTAAAAATATCAATATTTTAAAGAAATTTTAAACATATTCATCTATGGGTGTGATCTGAATACTTTGTAGAAAATATGATCTTACTTTATCAATCGGAAATATTTTATCCTTATCGATCAGGAAATGAAAAGTACAAATGTTAAAGTTTAAAAAAAAGAAAAAGCATATTAATTTCTTTCTCAAAAAACTAATATGCTGTGATTTATAATTTATAAAATGTTGATTTTTTAGAATGTCATTCCGACAGTTCCGGAGATTCTGCCGCCGTCTGATCCAGTGAAGTAATTCAGCCTTGCGGAAAACATATCCAGGATACTTAGCCATAATCCGCCTCCAATAGACTGGTGCCATTTTCTTGAATTTTCATGATCGTTCCAGACTCTTCCAATATCGTAACCAACTAAAATTCCCATATTAGCCGGAATAATAGTATTTTTTACTCTTCCAAAATCCCAACGAACTTCAGAATTATTGGTAAAATAAGATCTTCCTGAGAACCTATCGTTTCGGAAAGCTCTCATTCCGTTATTTCCGCCGATACTTGCCGCCTGATAGAATTCAAAATTATTATTGTTGATCCACATCGCGTTGCTGGAATTTGCAAAGACAAAATTTCCGCGACTGTCGAGTCTGTGGTCGAAAGCCAATGTTCCTGTTAAGATTAAAAAGTTTTTATCAAAATCCGAAAGGTTGGTTTTCCAGTCGGCGTTTACCGTAAATTCCAAACCTAAAGTAGGGAACGCGGTATTATCAAAGTTTTTATAGCTGAATGTATAATTTGCCCCTCCAAATTGCTGATTTGTAAATACTTCAGGCTTTACATCGGGAGAAACATCTACAAAACGGTCTCCATTTCTCTGAACTTTATTATTTTCAAAGGTTAGCTGAAATTGGTTAAATATATTCGACCAGCTTTTCTTGGAAACAGAAGGCGCAAAATTGATCTTTGAAATCCTTGCTCTATTGTATTTTCTATCATCTGCCTCTTTGTCGTATTCACTTTCATTTGATAATCCGAAAAAGTTTTCAGAAAAACGAGGAGTGGTAAATCCGGCATCAATGTTGAAATCCCAGTCCGAAATCGCTTTCTTGAAAATTCCCTTGTACACAGCCTGGAATCCACCTGTTGCCGTATAAAAATTAACTTTAAGGCTATGTTTTTGCGTGAAAGGATCGCGGATGAAATTATTCACCGTATAATTGGCCAAAACTCCTAAAATTACCCCATCGTCCGGGTTGTAATCTGCATTGGGATAGCCTGCGACAAAACTATATTTAGGATGTTTATAATCGTAAGTATTGATATCATAGTCGTCCGAAATATTTTTCGTCGCACCGTGGGTATTGTATGTATTTTTTTGAGATTTAAAATCATAGATTTTTACCCTGCTTCCATCGGCAACATTATACGTGTCGTGATTGTAACCGCCGATCAGCCTGATGTTCATTTTCGGGTTTCCGTCTCCTGAAACTTCGTAGATATCATCGTCTTCAAGACCATAGATCCACAGTTCTTTAGTTTTTGAGTCGTCATACGTTTTTTCAAAAACAAGTTCAGGATTTTCTTTGTTTTTATCTAATTTGTATTGTTTTACATTAACAGATTTTCCTGTTTTTGTGATCACAAATTTATCAGGATTTACGGTTCCTGCCAACGGAACTTTTTCCTGTAAAACGTTGAAATACTGCGTCGCGTAGGACTGTAATTTTGCTTTTCTCAGTTTTAATTTTCTTTGAATATCAGCAATTGTTTCATCTTTTACTTCCTTCGGAACGTTGTTGAAAGCTTCGTCAATATCTTTATCCGTCAGATGTTCCTGGATATATTTTGCCTGTGCAATCCAGTCTTCTTCATTGGAACCTTTTAAGAAAGCCAAATCCAGAGGATAAGGCTCTACAGCCAGCCATTTTACACTTTTAAGATCTTCTTTAAATGTCTTGATGTGGCGGATTGCCGGAATGTTCATAATGATTTTGAAGGCATTTCCGTCATATTTACTGAAAGCCTGATCTCTGTCTCGCGGAATCGGCTTGTAGATCACTTTGTTGCCCTCTTCATATTCTGCCCATTTCCATTGGTCGGAATGCCTGTCCCAGTCACCGATCAGCATATCAAAAATTCTGGCTCTGATGTAAGATTCCTGGTCGATTGAATATTTATAATTTTTATTTAAATTTTTCAAAACATCCTCAGTCGAAACAATGTCTTTTGCATTATTAAGCGATGCCAATGTCTTCGGATCAGAAGAAAAACGTTCTTCCACCATGTACATCTCATCACCGTAATTCATGTTATAATTTCCCAAAGCTTGCTGTTTAGGAATATAATATAATCTTGGATTACTGTGAAAAATATTTATTTTATCTGCCATATTTCCAACTGAAAACGGCGTAAACGGATGGTTTGCGGTATAAAAATCCAGCAAGAATTTTTCAGGTAAGGTATTATTCAATTCATTTCCGAAAGTGCTTTTCTTGAAAGCCACATTATTAAGGAAACGAACCGCGCTTTTTTTTACTCCTCTCATCACATATTCCTGTCCGTCCTGGCTCATTAATCTTAAACTGTTCGACTGATTGCCACCTCCTTCTCGGAAAGGTTTGTAACCGCCATCGAGTTCAGAAAGATTAGCCGTCGGAGCTTCGATAGGCATTCCGTAATATTTTCTGTAGTGCTCACCCCAAAGCCACCTGTAAATTTTCCCTTTTTTTGTTAATTTTACAGGATAAATTGTAGATGAAACGGTGGCAGGAAAAGAGTTGGGATAATTGTTGACAAATTCTTTCGGTTTTTCAATAACCTGAATATGGGAAAGTTTTTCTAATTTATTATCTTTTGTAGAAAAATATTCAACATCTGAACTTTGATCTTTCCTGATGTTTAAAACAGCAAAACCACTTCCGCCGTATGAAAAATCTGTTCTTTCGCCAATTGTCGCAGGATCGACCTTTGAGCCAGCTCCACTGATAATTTGCCTGATATTCCTGTCGGCATGATATTGTAAATTATGGTCGTGTCCGGATACAAAAATGATGTTGTCTTTATCCTGAACGATGCTTTTTAATCTATTGGTAAGGTCTGCATAATGTTGATTGTTAATATCTTCCGGGCTTGCTCCCGAAGAACTCCTCAAAACATTCAAGACACTTGCTACTCCCGGAACTGGTATTTTGCTTTTGAAAGGAAAAAGGTGGGATTTTGCAGAAGTATACCCCGCATGAGTTCCGGTGCTGATAATCGGGTGATGAAGGGCAACGATGATTTGTTTATCCTGATTTTTATTAAGCAAATCTTTAAATTCAATGAAAAGATCTTCTCTGGTTTTGATATCACAGTTTTTATTAATTCCTGGATATTTGTCCCAGTTTAGCAAAGCCCATTCTGTATCTATTACAATTAGCTTAATATCTTTTGTAAGACTGATGTCATCAATAGGGCAGGAATTTTTTGGAAGAAAAGCTTTTTTATCATTAAAATAATTTTTCACAAAGTCTTCCTGAGCTTTCCTTCCGTCTAAACCGCTGTACCAGTCATGGTTTCCGGGAATCACCAATGTTTTTCCGGGAAAATTTTTTACAATCGATAATTGATCTTCCAGCTTTTGTTTGGCCAAAGGATACTCTTTATCAGATTCTTTAGGCATACCGTTTGGATAAATATTATCTCCCAAAAAGATAAGCATAGAGTTTTTATCTGCAGTTTCGAGCTGTCCTTTAAGTAAATTCAACGTATTCTGAGCCTGAGCTTCATCTGCATTTCCTGCATCGCCAACTAAGAAAATTTTAAAGTCATTTTCAGATTTTATATCAGAATTTTCTACTTCAGATAAGTTTTTACCCTTTTTTACGTTATATGTTGCGCAGGAATAGAGAACTCCGGCAGACAATACTACTCTAAGGACAATAGAAGTATTTTTTAGATGAGTTTTCAAGGATAAATTCATAAATTTACATTAACAAAATTTCAGTGATGAGCATTTTACAAAAAGCCAAAGATTATGTTGAAATCTTATTCAAAGATAAGCTATCTTCAGTATATTTTTATCATAATTTTATACATACTACGTATACAGTAAACAAGGCTGAAGAAATTATGAGAAATACTTCCGTTTCCCAAGAAGATCAGGAAAAGGTATTATTGGCTCTTTGGTTTCACGATACCGGTTATATAGAATGTGCAAAAAATCATGAGGAAAAGGGAGTTTCTATAGTGAAAGATTTTCTACAAAAAGAAAATTATCCCGAAAATAAGATCGAAGAGGTTACAAAATTAATTTTAGCAACCAAACTGACTTATGAACCTCAAAATCTTCTGGAAAAGATCGTAAAAGACGCCGATTGCAGTCACTTTGCGAGCCATTATTTCAACAATATATCAGATGCGTTAAGAAAAGAATGGGAGCTCACCAATGTGCGATGCTTCACCAATGATGAATGGAATGAAGAGAATCTTGATATGTTGAAAAATAAACATCGATATTATACAGATTACGCGAAAGAAAACTGGCAGCCTCTCAAAGAGAAAAATATTAAGAAAATTGAGAAAAAGCTGGAAAAAGATAAAGATGAAGACAAGAAGGAAAATTCTGAAGGTAAAAAAGATAAGGATAAAGAAAAAGAGCCTAAATCGGACAGAAGCGTAGATACGCTGTTCAGAGTGACATTAAACAATCATACAAGATTGAGTGATATTGCTGACAGCAAAGCGAATATTTTACTTTCTGTAAATGCGATCATCATCTCGGTCTGTCTTTCTGTTTTGGTTCCGAAATTGGATACTCCGAAAAATTCTCATTTGATTATTCCAAGTTTTTTACTGCTTTTGTCAAGTGTTTTAACGATTATTTTTGCGATATTATCTACAAAACCAAACGTTACAAAAACAAGATTTACTAAACAGGATGTGGCAGATAGAAAAGTAAATCTTTTATTCTTTGGTAATTTTAATAGAATGCTTTTCGACGATTATCATGATGCGATGAAAGATTTAATAAAAGATCGTGACTATATTTATGATTCGATGGTGAAAGATTTATACTATTTAGGTAAAGTTTTAGATAGAAAATACAAACTTTTGTCGACTACGTATAAAATTTTTATGGCCGGAATTATTATTTCGGTATTATCTTTCGGATATGCTTTTCTTAGACTTTAATAAATAGTAGAAATTTATATAACGAAATCGTTCTTTTGTAGAACGATTTTTTTTATTGTGCTAAAGAAACTCTTAAGGCAAGAAGCCCTGTAATTCCCTGTAGATCTTCTACTTTTAAAAACTCAACATCATTTTGAAGAATATTTTTTTTCTGAAGTTTATTGATGTATTCCAGATATTCTTTTTGGTTTTCCATGCCGAAATATACGATCGTGATTTTTCCCGGACAGGTAATTCTTTCCGTTGAATCTTTTATATGTGCTTTATCAAGGCGTTTTTTGATGATTTCGTAGTAAGAATTATAGGCTCCGTCTACATCAAAACGTTTTTCATCCATTCGGAAACGGATGTCTATTTTTTCATTATAAACAAAAATCAGCGAGGCAATATCCAAAGGAATCGGAAGATCTCTTTTGAAATTCTGAAACTCAAGTTCCATATTACAGATCGTTTTCAACTGCCAATATCTCAGCTTATGAACAACTTTTGAGCTATAGTGAAGTTCAGGAGCTATATTCTGACCTGTGTACAAATTATGTTCTACACCATCAGATTTAAATCTTTCATAATAATGCGGAAAAATAAGCTGGGCTTTTTCCTGGCCTTCATCCAATAGGTCGGCTAATTTCCTGTTGACCAATGTGATAGAATCGTCAAGGCTTTTTCTATTGGTATAAAAAAGATCACTTTGAGTAAAAACCTGCATGAAATAATCTTTGATTTTAGCCTTCACTTCACTAGAAGATTTTATCTCTAGTTTTGCCTGTAAATAAGGATGAACTTCTTCTCTCAATAGCCTCTGGAAGCGCTGTTCGGTATCAGCTTTAATCTCGTTATTCAATTCATTTTCAAAAATATCCAAGGCTAATAAATATTTTTCTGAATCTGAATTAAGCAAAGAAAAAATTCCGTGCAGAGAATCAATCTGCTGATTGAGGTCTTCAAGCATTAAATTGAGCCGTTTTTCAGAAGATGAACGAATGTCTGAAAATCCGAATAATGGCGTAAGATTTTTAAACGAAATTTGCTTTAAAGTGTATATTTTTTTCGAAAGAGAAGCATTGAAATATTTCTCGGCCTCATTTCTGAATTTCCACACAACACTGTCATGGATGGTCGTATATTCTCTTTGGATAATAGCTTCAATCTGATAATTTTTCTCAAAACTAAAACGGTTCAGGGAAAATAATATCATATCAGTAAAAAACTCCATTTTTTTTGCTTTCAAGCCATTGAAACTATTGGCAATCGGTGAAGTAAATTCCATAATGGCCAATAATTCACTGTCCTTCATGATAGGGATTACCATGAAACTGTTGATTTTATTCCTTTTTAAAATATCAAAAGAAGGTAGTGATTTCACCTCATGCTCCAAATTGTCAACATTGGAAATAACGATGGGCTTCGAGTTTTGATTTAAATTATCAAAAGTAGTTTTTCGGATTTCGTCATCAAATGTATTGATCCAAAAATCCAAAATATGATTCGTAAAAAGGTTTTCATAAATCGGAACTTTTTCAAGTCTTTGATCTTTTTTGTTGAAAAGCATTAACCCAAAATTGAGTTCTGAAACATCAAAATATGATTTAAAAATTTCAATCAGATTTTCATCTGGCGAAAGATTTTCCGGATCGATACTTATCATGCTTGATTTTAAGTCTGATAAAGCGACTTCCGACGTACAGTCAACAAGGGAAATAATGGTAAACCCTCTCAAGATCCATGATTCTGACGGGAAATATTTTTTCCAAAGTTTAAAATCGTCCAGGCTTTCCAGCAGCATGTCTATGACTTCATCGGAAGGGATTTTTGCTTTCTCGGTAGGAAAAATTTCAGTAAAATCTGAATTTACCGTAATTTTATAATGTTTCATGATTCCGTGTTTGTTCGGAATATCATAATAAAGGGGGAGGTTACTTCTGATGTCTCTTTTAAAATAACTTTGCAGAATCAGGCAGCAGCAGAACACGTAAAATTCGTCGTCGTCGATATTTCTAAGCTCTATTTCAAAATCTTTTCCTGCATCTTTCAAAATATTTTTAAATCTCTCGGTATAATTGAAAGTAATGTTGGAAAGCGGAATGCTTGCTGCTTTTATTTCGTTGTTAGTCAGTCCGGTAGGGAAAAGGTCTGCCAACAAAAGCTTGATAAGCTCTTCATGTTTTTCCAGTAAAGAAATATCCTGAAATCCATCTTTGAATTCCTGAAAATTTTTCGTTTTGTCAATCAAAGATTGTGCATAATTGACACGGTACTCCAAACGGTCGTTATATCGAATATGCTCAAGCACATCCAAGTATTTTTTGAACGAAATGTATACCTTAAATGGAGCGTCTTTTTTGTAGAGATTTGACAAAAGATGAAATTTAGAGTAAAGTTAAAAAAAAACCACAACTTTGGTGTTGTGGTTTAATATATTTTGTCGTGACTTTTTACAATCCGAACTGTCTCGCAAACAAGTCAGGGAAAACTCCCAACACAATAATGGAAGCTATTACCACTACTGCAACAATATTGTACGTAAGTGTTACTTTTTCTGAAGATTTGAATGAACTTTCTTTGAAGAAGAACATCGCAATAATTAATCTCAGGTAATAAGCAATTGAAACTGCGGAACCCAAAACAGCTATTAAAACCAGGAAAGCCGCACCGTTCATTGCTTGGGAAAATAAAGCAAATTTACCCATAAAACCAGCTGTTAATGGAACTCCCGCCATTGAAAGCATGGAAATTGCCGCTGCCGTAGCCAATAAAGGTTCTGTTTTTGCCAATCCTTTGAAAGCTCCGAAAGATGTTTCTCTTTTTAGTTTTTCCACGTAGATCAGACACATGAAAACTCCTACTGTTGATAAGGCATATGCAAACAAATAGAATGCTAAATTATACGTAGAAAGGCTTGTCATTCCGAAGAAAACCAACCCGATGTATCCTGCGTGGGAAACTGAAGAGTAAGCCAACATTCTTTTTGCATTGGTCTGGGCAAGACCCATAACGTTTGCCAAAAGTAATGTGATGATCAGGAAAACTCCTAAAACATTGATCCATTCGTGAGTCACGCCCGCAAAACCAATGGTCATTAATCTGAATAATGCGAAAAATCCGGAGATTTTTACCACACTCGCCATGAAAGCTGTGATCAATGAAGGTGATCCGTAATAAACATCAGGGCTCCACATGTGGAAAGGTGCTAATGCTACTTTGAATGCCAATGCACAAAGGATTAATAAAACTCCTAAAATGAACATGACATCCTTAGGATTTGACGTTCCGAAATCATGGATTTTATATAAATCGAAACTTCCTACACTTCCATAGATAAATGCAATCCCGAACAGTAAGAAACCTGTCGCGAATGCACCCATTAAGAAATATTTAATAGAAGCTTCATTAGATCTTAGATCAGTTTTGTTGGCTCCAGCCATTACATATAAAGGAATAGAAAGAATCTCAACTCCTAAGAATAGCGTCACCATATTCTGGAAACCGAAAAGGATAATTCCACCGCAAAGAGCAAAAAGCATCAATGCATATAATTCTGACTGGTGGCTTCTGTGGTTGCTGAATGCAAAACCTCCCAAAAAGAATAGTAATAATGTCGTTACGATTGATATTTTAGTGAATAACGCAGTATTTGCGGTATAGTCATACATATGTCTGTACTGTTCGAAGAACGCACATTCTGGCATGAAACTTACACATAATGCGATGATTAATCCCAAAATCCCAATGTATCTTGCGAATTTCCCTTGTTCAAAAACTCCTGAAAATAACGCAACAACTGCCGTTAGGAAAACAATAATTAAAACACTCATTTTTTAAAATATCAAATTAACTTACCATTGATTGGTAGATAAACTTCAACGAACTATTCACCATTTCGATTACCGGTTGTGGGAAAATACCAAGTAAAATCACAAAAACCGCTAAACTTGCCAATACAGAAAATTCTACTCCGGATAAATCTTTTGCTGTACTTAAAACCGCTTCATCACCCTGTCCAAACATTGCTTTTCCGTAGAATCTCAATAAGTACACTGCACAAAGAATTACCGTAAGACCGGCGATTACAGCTGCCAATCCGTTAAAATCATATACAGATTTCAACAAGATAAATTCTCCGATGAAGCCATTTGTCAATGGAACTCCCATAGAACCTAATATAATGATCAGAAATAAAACCGCAAACTTAGGAGCTACTTTTGCAAGACCTCCCATTTGTCTGATGTCTCTTGACTTAAATCTTTTGTATAAAATATCACAACAGTAGAATAGACCCACCACGTTGATACCGTGAGCGAATGTCTGTACCAATGCCCCTTCAGCACCTTCAATATTGAAAGTTCCTCTTAAGGTAATCACTGCAGAAGCGAAGATACCTGCCACCATTAATCCAACGTGAGAGAAAGAAGAATACGCAATGATTCTCTTCATATCTGTCTGGATGATAGCGATTAATGCACCGTGAACAATTCCTACAATCGCCAGAATAATTACAATCTGCCCTGAAATTCCGGCAATCGGAATCGGAGTGATCGGTAATAAATAACGCATAACTCCGTACACCGCCATTTTCAGCATGATCCCCGATAACAACATCGATCCTTGAGTAGGAGAGTAGGTATACGTATCAGGCTGCCAAGTATGGAAAGGGAATACCGGTAATTTCACTGCAAAAGCAAAGAAAATGAACCAGAATACCACTGTTTGCTGTGTTTCGTTAAGCTGAGCATTATATAAATCCGTTAATGCAAATGATGCAGAGTGATTGTAAACATAAATCAATCCTGCTAACATGAATAATGACCCAACGAATGTATAGACGAAGAATTTCGTAGTGAATTCAAATCTTTTATTTTCCTGCCCCCAAAGTCCGGCAATGAACCAGATCGGAATCAAAGTTACTTCCCAGAAAATGTAGAACAACAATCCGTCAAGCGAAGTGAAAACTCCCACCAATCCGAACTGCATCAGCAAAATCAAACCGTAGAAAGTGTTTCTGTAGCTTACATTTTCATTAAAAGAAGATAAAATAATGATTGGCGATAAAATATTCGTCAACAATAAAAGAAGCATGCTCATCCCATCGATACCGAAGTGAAGAGAGCTCTTCATGAATTGTGACCAGGGATAATTGATCTCATGCTGCAATACACTATCTACAGTCGGAGTAAAATTGAAATCCGAAAGTATATAGAATGTAAGAAGCATCTGAACCAATGCAATTCCCAGTGCCAAATATTTGCTGGATTTATCTTTCCATGCAAAAACTAATCCCGAACCTACTAGAGGTAATAGTAATAATGTTAATAATAAACCAGACATTATTGTAATATAAAGTTAACAATCAGTATAATTCCCACAGCTAAAGACATGATAAGAATGTAATTCTCAACATTTCCGTTTTGGATACGCTTCATCGCTTTTCCGCTATCTTCAGCACCATCACCCACAAAGTCTACAAAACGGTCTAAAATACCCTTATCAAACATCTTTCCTCCGCGTCCTAATCCTTCAACAGTTTTTACAATTAATGCATTGTAAAGTTCGTCAATATATAGTTTTCTGGCAGACAGTTTTTCCCATCCTGTGTATTGCTCCTCTGGTAATGCTTGTTTTTTCTTATTGACATAAGTATTTTTAACAATGAACCAAACGGCGAAGAACATAAGAACAGTCGCTGCCAAAAGTGTCATTTCAGTACCAAACGGAACTGCAGATAGCGTAGTTTCCATTTGTTTAAAGCTTTCCTCGGTAAGAACCGGCTTCAGCCATTCCATTAATTTGGCATAATGACCGTGACCGATAAAGTGAGGAAGATTAATCAAACCACCCAATACAGAAAGAATAGCCAATACGATTAATGGTAATGTCATATTCGACGGGCTTTCGTGTAAGTGGTGTTTTTGTTCTTCCGTACCTCTGAACTCTCCATGGAAAGTAAGATAGTACAATCTGAACATATAGGTTGCTGTAACAGCCGCTAATACAAATAAGAATACCCAATAGATTGGATTTTTAGCAAAAGCTGCTACTAAAATTTCGTCTTTAGAAATCATCCCTGATAATAAAGGGAATCCTGAGATAGCCAATGTCCCGATAAGGAAAGTAGCGTGTGTAAGAGGAATGTATTTTTTCAAACCTCCCATGAAACGCATATCCTGCTCGTTGCTCATGGCATGGATTACAGAACCTGCTCCCAAGAACAATAATGCCTTGAAGAAAGCGTGTGTCATTACGTGGAACATTGCTGTTGTGTAAGCTCCAAGACCTAAAGCGATGAACATGAATCCAAGCTGTGAAACTGTAGAATATGCCAATACTTTTTTGATATCGTTCTGACGTAATGCGTAGAATCCTGCCAAAGCAGCCGTTAAGAATCCGATGAATAAAATTCCTCCCTGAACCGTAGGTGCCAAAGTAAATAAGAAGTTTGATCTTACTACCAAATAAATACCCGCCGTTACCATCGTCGCCGCGTGAATCAACGCAGAAACAGGAGTCGGACCGGCCATCGCGTCCGGTAACCATGTATATAATGGAACCTGAGCAGATTTACCCGTTGCACCGATAAATAAACTCGCTGTAATAAAGATAATTACTGTTCCGTCTAATTCAAATTTTCCGGCGTTTTCCGCTACCGAAAGATAATCCAAAGCATTGGTCTGAGAAGCAATCATGAAAATACCAATCAATAACGCAAGGTCACCGATTCTGTTCATGATGAATGCTTTTCTCGCTGCTTTACCATATTCTTCGTTGGTATACCAGAATCCGATTAGTAAATAAGAACAAAGACCTACACCTTCCCATCCGATGAAAAGGATTAGATAATTGCTTCCCATTACCAATAACAACATTGAGAAGATAAATAGATTAAGATAAGTGAAAAACTTATAGAAACCTTTATCGTGGCTCATATATCCGATAGAGTACAGGTGAATCAAAGAACCGATTCCTGTAATGATCATTACCATCATTAAAGAAAGCTGATCGATCTGGAATCCGAAATTGATCTGAACTCCATTTACTCTAAACCATTCAAAAGCTTTTACGATTACGGGCTGGCTCTCAGAATTGAAATTCATGAAAAGGCTTACAGCGATACAGAAAGATCCGAAAACCACTGCCGTTGCCAAAGATCCAACCAATATTTTTGGAAGATTTTTCCCGAATAAACCGTTTATAAGAAACCCTAAAAGTGGTAGAAGTACTATTGCATATACTAAATTTTCCATTCTTATCCTCTTAATTTATTAAATATACTTACATCTACAGAACGGGTATTTCTATATAGCATAGCAATAATTGCCAAACCTACCGCTACTTCAGCAGCAGCAACCACCATAATGAAGAAAACTAAAAGTTGTCCGTCTCCGTTGCCCTTATACGCTGAAAAAGCAGCCAATAAAAGGTTTACAGAATTCAGCATAAGCTCTACACAACCCAAAATAACAATAGCATTTTTTCTCAATAATACTCCCAACACTCCCAGACAGAATAATACTGAAGAAAGAATGATGAAATAATTCAGAGGGATGCTTTGTATAAATGTATTTACTTCTCCCATAATTTATAAATCTTTTTTACCGATTAATACCGCACCTACAATACCTGCCAAAATAAGGATGGATGCAAGCTCAAACGGTAAAACATATTCATTAAACAAAAGTCTACCCAGATTTTTCGTAAGACCAACGCCCTTGTCTACATTCTCAACAACAACATGATTGTCCTGAACTCCTCTGAATACGCCTAAAACTCCAATTAATAAAAGACCTGCCGTAAAAACTCCAACAAATTTTAAAGTATTGTTCTTCTTACTTTCGTCTTGCTTATTAAGGTTAAGCATCATCAGGATATAAAGGAACAATACCATGATCGCCCCGGCGTAAACAATAATCTGGATAATCGCAAGGAATTGTGCATTCAGAAGAATGTACATGCCCGCAATAGAAAACATTGTCACAATTAATGACAAAATAGCATATAAAGGATTTCTGGCAAATACGAAATACACCGCACTGGCCACTGCTAAAAACGCTACCAAGAAAAATAAAAACTGATCCATTATTTTACCGCATTTTTTTGTTTCTCGGATTGTCTTTCTGTGATATCAATCCTTTCATTTATTTTTTCAACCAATTTATCTTTTCCATAGATGAAAGAACCTCTGTTGGTTTCCACATCTACCAATCTGTCTGTAAGATAGATCGCAGATTTCGGACAAGCTTCTTCACACATACCGCAGAAAATACATCTCAGCATGTTGATTTCGTATACCGATGCATATTTTTCTTCTCTGTAAAGGTGCTTTTCTTCCTTGGTTCTTTCAGCAGAAGTCATCGTAATTGCTTCTGCAGGACATGCCACTGCACAAAGTCCGCAAGCGGTACATCTTTCTCTGCCTTCCTCGTCTCTTTTCAAAACGTGCTGACCTCTCCAGATATCTGCTCTCGGTTTCTGTACTTCCGGATACGAATATACTGCGGGAGCACCTTTCAATACGGTTCTTACAGCATGCTTAAATGTAATCCCCATTCCTGTAAAAATTGCAGGTAAGTAGATTTTTTCAGCAAGGGTCATTTCTTTATTAGAAACAACTTTTGATCTGTTCGTAAGTTTCATTTATTTTAATTTTTTAGGCTGAACTTCTATTCAGCATTTAAAAATATATTCTTATCTCTTAGTTTGCAAACGCTAAAATTACAGCTCCTGTAATTAATAAGTTTACCAATGCCATCGGAATTAAAGTTTTCCAACCCAAGTGCATTAATTGATCATATCTAAATCTTGGAAGCGTCCATCTGATCCACATAAAGATCAAAATTCCGATTATCGCTTTTGTTAAGAATGCTACGATACTCAAGATTCCTGCCGTGTTTTCACCCCAGTTCTGAGTTACCCATTCGATTCCCGGATAGTTATAACCACCGAAGAAAAGAACCACCATGAAAGCATTGGAAATAAACATGTTCACGTATTCCCCGAACATATACAATCCTAATTTCATTGAAGAATATTCTGTAGAATATCCTGTTACCAATTCAGATTCACACTCAGGTAAATCGAAAGGGTGTCTGTTGGTTTCTGCTAAAGCCGCTACGAAGAACACAAGGAAAGCGATCGGCTGGTAAAAAATATTCCAGTTAAGACCAGAAACCCAAGGAATGAATCCCCAAAGTTTGCCTGTTGTCTGGCTTTCCGTAATTTCTTTTAAATCTAAACTTCCCGTCATCATAATGATAGAAAGCAAAGCCAATCCCATTGCCAATTCGTAAGAAATCATTTGGGAAGAAGCACGGATGGCGCCTAATAATGAATACTTGTTGTTCGAAGCCCAACCTCCGATCATGATTCCGTATACCCCGATTGAAGCCATTCCGATGATGAAAAGTACACCAACATCGATGTTGGCAACCTGAAGATCATAAGAAGTACCTGCAATATTTAAACTTTTACCCCAAGGAATAACCGCTCCCGTGATTAATGAAATAAACATTACCAAAGCCGGTCCCAATACGAAAAGAAATTTTTCTGCATTGGCAGGTGTAAAATCTTCTTTAAAGAAAAACTTTCCACCGTCAGCAAGAGGCTGCAGCAATCCGAAAGGTCCTGCTCTGTTGGGACCAATTCTATCCTGCATGATAGAGGCAACTTTTCTTTCTGCCCAGGTAGAGTAGGCTGCAATCGTTAATGAAAGCAGGAAAAGCGCTAATACAAGTATAAGTTTAAATGTAAGTAAATCCATTTTTTATTTTAAATGTTTGAAGATGGGAGTTGGAAGCTGGACGTTTATCACGTCATGGTATCAACTCATCATCACATTACCAATTTATTTTATTTTTAAATGATTGAAATTAAAAGTAGAAGTGTAATGTTTTACGTTACAAACTTCCATCCTCCAGCTTCAAGCATCCAACTATTCTATTTTTCGTCTTTTTCACTGATTTCCTTAGCCATCGGATTGTCTAAAACTCTTAGCTCATCCTTAGGTTTTTCATAGTGATTCAATGAAATAACTGAATGTCTGTCGATGTGTCTAGGACCTTCGATATTCCAGTCAGAAAGTTCTTTTCTTTCGAAACGGCAAGTATCGCAGATGAATTCTTCAACTTCACCCCACTGATCTTTTCTTGCAGTTACTCTCACAATTTCGTCACCTTTCATCCAAACGGTGGCTTTTCCGGAACATTTATCGCATTTACAAGAAGCGTTCATTGGCTTTGTAAACCAAACTCTGCTTGCAAAACGCGCTGTTCTATCTGTTAATGCTCCAACCGGGCAAACGTCGATAACGTTTCCGATGAAGTCATTATCTAAAGCTTTATTTAAATAAGTAGAAATTTCAGCATGATCTCCTCTGAAAAGAATTCCATGTTCTCTTTCACCTGTTAACTGATTGGCAGCTAATACACATCTTGCACAAAGAATACAACGGTTCATGTTCAATTTGATGTGTGGCCCAAGATCGTCGGCTTCGTAAGTATTTCTTTCGAATTCTGTTCTTGTATTCTCAACACCGTGCTCATATCCTAAATCCTGAAGATGACATTCACCAGCCTGATCACAGATAGGGCAGTCCAGCGGGTGGTTTACCAACAAAAACTCGGTAACAGCTTTTCTACCTTCCTGAGCCTTATCAGAAGTAAGATTTTTTACTTCCATGCCATCCATCACATTCGTTCTGCAGCTTGCAACCAATTTTGGCATAGGACGAGGATCTGCTTCAGACCCTTTAGAAACTTCTACCAGGCAAGTTCTGCATCTTCCTCCACTGGTTTCCAATTTGCTGTAGTAGCACATTGCAGGAGGTACAGATTTTCCACCGATTTGTCTTGCTGCTTCCAGAATAGAAGTACCAGGCAAAACTTCAGTAGTCTGTCCGTCTATAGTTATTTTGAATTTTTTAACCTCTTCGCTCATATTCTATGCTTTTTGCTTATGCTGTTTAAGCGGATAAGCTCTATTTTATTTTTGCTTTTTTGTATTAAATGTATATCCAATCCCAAATACCAATTCGCAGAAGGTAAAATCCTGGGTTGCTTTATCCACTTTTACATTTTCTACGGTTGTTCTTACACTTGGTAAATTGATATATCCATATTTTATATCAGCTTTTGCCACAATATGGTTCCATAATACGACATTAAGACCTGTTCTTGCATCCAAACCAAATCCGGCTAAATGGAAATGATCACTTTCTTCTTTCCCCATCAATGTAGCATCAGTTTTTGGAATTAAAGCACCGGCTCCTAAACCATATGCCCAAAATACATCAAAATTCTTTTTATTAAGAATCTGCTTGTATTGCTGAACACCAACGTTAAGGTAATTTAACCCGTTCGTATGCTCGTATTTCAAAAATTTGGCATCTGAAAGATCTATTTTTCCATTTTTTACCATGGCTGCATATTCCGGATTAGAAATATTCCCATTAAAATCTACCACCTGATCCTGATCCATCACATATTTCATATGATCTAACCCAAGCGTAATTCCTAAATTATCCTTAATAAAGTAAGTGATGTTATAGTTTACCTGTGGAATAGACATTTTTAAAGGATTGATATAATGGTCAAATTCCTTTATTGGAGTAGGTCTGTCATGTGCCGATACATTTTGCAGGGTAAAGTTGTAATCCTGACCAGTAAAATGAATATCAGAATCTCCAAACCAACCTCTGTTCCAGCCCCAAAATACCATTACTGATCCTTTTTTGAACGCTTCTCTCTGAGCACTTACGCTCATGGTTACTGTTAATAAAAACAGTAATAAAAATTTATTTCTCAATTTAAAATTTCTCTTTTATTAGGTACTAAACTGTTGGCGCCGGAATAGGATCTGCATAGTTTGCCAAACCGTAGTTTTGTGTCAAACACAATTCCGGGTTTTTAATGTGCCATTCAAATTCATCCCTAAAATGACGGATCGCTGCTGCAACAGGCCAGGCTGCAGCATCACCTAACGGACAAATGGTGTTTCCTTCAATTTTTCTCTGGATATCCCAAAGAAGATCGATATCTTCCATTTTTCCTTCTCCTTTTTCAATTTTCTTTAAAATTTTGTACATCCATCCCGTACCTTCACGGCAAGGAGTACACTGTCCGCAACTTTCGTGATTGTAAAATCTTGCTAAAGTCATGGTATGTTCTACGATACACTGGTCTTCATCCAATACGATGAAACCTCCTGAACCCATCATTGTTCCGGTAGCGAAACCACCGTCTGCCAATGATTCGTAGTTCATGTATCTTGGTTCTCCGTTTACAGTTTTAAGCAACAAATTGGCTGGAACGATCGGAACAGAGCTTCCTCCAGGGATACAAGCTTTTAATCTTTTTCCGTCTTTTATTCCGCCGCAATATTCATCAGAGTAAATGAATTCTTCAACGGTAATCGTCATGTCGATTTCATAAACTCCCGGTTTGTTGATGTTTCCACAAGCAGAAATCAATTTTGTACCTGTAGATCTTCCAACACCGATTTTAGCGTATTCCGCTCCTGTAATATCAATGATAGGAACAACTGCTGCGATAGATTCAACGTTATTTACAACCGTTGGTCTTTCCCAAAGTCCTTTTACAGCTGGGAATGGCGGTTTTAATCTAGGGTTTCCTCTTTTACCTTCAAGAGATTCAAGCAATGCAGTTTCTTCACCGCAGATATATGCTCCACCACCTCTTTGAACGTAGATTTCACAATCGAAACCGGTTCCTAAAATATTTTTACCTAAAAATCCTGCTGCTTTTGCTTCTTCAATAGCTTCTTCTAAAATATCGGGAATCCATGAATATTCTCCACGGATGTAGATATAAGAAACATTTGAGCCTAAACAATAAGACGAAATCAGCATTCCTTCAATCAATAAATGAGGAAGAAATTCCATCAGATATCTGTCTTTGAAAGTTCCCGGCTCAGATTCATCGGCATTTACTACCAAGTGTCTTGGAACACCTTCCGGCTTTGCCAAAAAGCTCCATTTCATCCCTGTCGGGAATCCGGCTCCACCACGTCCACGAAGTCCTGAAGCTTTTACTTCTTCAAGAATTTCATCGGGAGTCATCTTCAAGGCCTTTTCAGCTGCGGTGTAACCTCCCTGTTTACGGTATGTTTCAAAGTAGCGGATGCCTTCTATATGTGCGTCTTTAAGTAAAAGTTTTTTACTCATTTTTATTATGCTTTTAGCGTTGGCTATTGCACTTCGACAAGCTCAGTGTGACAGCTTTCAGCTTTTTATAATTATTTTTAAAAATTAACTCAAATTAGTCTAAAGCGATTTGTCCCTGTCTGCAAAGATCAAGGATTTCGTCCACTTTTTCTATCGTTAAATTTTCGTGAAAGAATTTTCCTAACTGCATCATCGGTGCATATCCACAAGCGCCAAGGCATTCTGCCGGTTTTAATGTGAACATACCGTCTTCAGTAGTTTGTCCGTCTTTAATGTTCAGTTTGGTTCTGATATGATCCAGGATTTTTTCGCTTCCGCAAACCATACAAGGTCCCGTTCTGCAAACTTCCAAAACATATTTACCTACCGGCTTCATATTGAACATGGTATAGAAAGTTGCCACTTCATATACTTCAATTGGCTTAATACTTAGTAATCCGGCAACATAATCCATTACTGGAACGTCTAACCAACCTCCGAATTCTTTCTGTGCCAAATGCAGAACAGGAAGAAGAGCAGATTTTTGTCTTCCTTCAGGATATCTTGCGATGATTTTGTGTACCTGTTCTAAACTTTCCGGTTTAAAAGCTATTGTTTCGCTCATTTTTTATCTAAGATTAAAGAACATAGAAAAAAGAGTATAGACTCTGAGATTCGTGTTCTAAATTCAATTTATATTGGGGTGATGAAAGTCTTTTATCTTTCATCTGTTTCTTAATTCTAATTATGCGTCTAATTCTCCCGCAATAATATTCATACTACACATCGTTACAATCGCATCAGAAATTACAGAACCTGTAATCATCTCAGGATAAGCTTGATAGTAGATGAAACATGGTCTTCTGAAATGCAGTCTGTAAGGACTTCTTCCGCCATCACTCACCAGATAGAAACCTAATTCTCCGTTTCCTCCTTCTACAGCGTGGTAAACTTCACCTTTCGGCACATCTGTTTCTCCCATTACGATTTTGAAATGGTAGATTAATGCTTCCATTTTTTGATAAACATCAGCCTTTTCAGGAAGATAGAAATCAGGAACATCCGCGTGGAATGGCCCTTCAGGAAGATTTTCGTATGCTTGTTTGATGATTTTAATAGATTCCCAGATCTCCTGCTGACGAACCATGAAACGGTCGTAAGTATCTCCTGATGTTCCCACAGGAATAATAAAGTCGAAATCCTGGTAAGAAGAATAAGGCTGTGCAACTCTTACGTCATAATCTACTCCTGCTGCACGTAAATTCGGACCTGTAAAACCGTAGCTTAATGCTCTTTCTGCAGAAATAGCTCCTGCTCCGATGGTTCTGTCCATAAAGATTCTGTTTCTTTCCAATAAAGTACAGAATTCTTTGAATCTTGGTGGGAAAGTTTTAAGGAAATCCTTTAATAACTCATGGAATTTTGGAGTGAAATCTCTTTCGAAACCTCCGATTCTTCCCATATTGGTAGTCATTCTCGCTCCGCAGATCTGCTCGTACATATCATAAATACGTTCTCTTTCGATGAACATATAGGTAAGACCGGTAATTGCTCCGGAGTCCATTCCGGTTACCCCGTTACAGATAAGGTGGTCACCGATTCTTGCCAGTTCCATTAAAATTACACGCATATAATCTACACGTTTTGGAACTTCAACTCCGATTAATTTCTCAACTGTCATGTGCCAACCTAAGTTGTTGATCGGTGCAGAACAGTAGTTCATACGGTCGGTAAGGGTAGTGATCTGAGAATAGTTTCTTCTTTCAGAAATTTTCTCAAATGCTCTGTGGATGTATCCCACCGTTTGCTCAGCGTGAAGGATTCTTTCTCCGTCCATCGTTAAGATATTCTGGAAAATCCCGTGCGTTGCAGGGTGAGTGGGTCCTAAATTGAGGGTATAAAGCTGTCCGTCAATTTGCTCCTTACTGTCGTATTGGTTAAGTATATTAGATAATGAGTTATCTTTCATAATTTAAATGCTTTAGGCTCTAGGCTTTAGGCTTTAAGCTCATTGCTTATAGCTTACTGCTTATTGCATTATTTTTATCTTCCGAACATGCTATCGTTCTTATCGGTTCTTGTTCCGTCTTCCAAACGATATTCCTTCAACATTGGGTGGTATCCCAGATCTTCCATATTTAAAATAGGTCTAAGATCAGGATGTCCTTTAAATTTAATTCCGTAGAAATCATAAGTTTCTCTTTCCATCCAGTTGGCTCCGGCGTATAATTCTACTAAAGAATCTACCTCGATGTTTTCTCTGGACATAAAGATTTTCAGACGCAATCTGAAGTTAGCCATCATATTATGTAGGTGGTAAATCACTCCGATTTCTTTTTCTGGAAATTCTGGGTAATGGATTCCACAAATATCTGTAAGGAAATTAAATTCCAATGATGAATCTTTCAGATAGTGAATGATCTTTTTAATATCATCTTTCTTTACTTCAATAGTCAACATCCCATAAGGTTCTGAACTCGCGATTACAGACTCCGGAAATTCTCTGGTGATTGCTTCTAATACAAATTCGTTTGTCATTTCCGTTAGTTGCTAATATTGTAAGAATCTAATAATTTTTGGTATTCAGGCATATCTCTTCTTCTGATGCTTTCGCTTTCTGCCAAAGCCTGAACCTGCATTACACCTTCGATAATCTGTTCCGGTCTTGGAGGACATCCGGGAACGTATACGTCTACAGGGATGATTTTATCAATTCCTTGCAATACAGAATACGTATCAAAAATACCACCGCTGGAAGCACAGGCTCCAACTGCCACCACCCATTTCGGCTCTGCCATCTGAGTGTAAACTTCTTTTAGGACTGGTCCTAACTTCTTAGATATAGTTCCGCAAACCATCAGCATATCCGCTTGTCTTGGTGAGAAAGAGTTTCTTTCCATACCAAATCTCGAAGCGTCATACGTAGGGTTCAGGGTAGCCATAAACTCGATACCACAACAAGAGGTTGCAAAAGGCAAAGGCCAAAGAGAAAACTTTCTAGCCATCCCGATTACACTGCTCAGTTTCGTTGCGAAAAACCCTTCTCCTTCAAATCCTTCCGGAGCAGGTGCATCTGTTCTTATTACTGGTTTGTTATCTGACATTTTAGTAGATTTTAGATTTTAAATTAGATTCTAAATTATTGTTAATGTTAACTTTAACTGAGAAATCATCATCTAAAATGTATAATTTTTAATTTAAAATTTTTATTTATCCCAATCTAATGCGCCACGTTTCCATACATAGAAAAATGCCATGAAGAAAATCGCTACAAATGTAAGCACTGCCAGGAATCCTTCCATACCGAATTCTCTGAAGTTTACAGCATAGGGATAAAAAAATACGATTTCAATATCGAATAATACGAATAATACCGCCGTCAAAAAGTATTTAATGGAAAACGGTGTTCTTGCATTTCCTTCTACCGGGACTCCACACTCCCAGCTTTGGTTTTTCACAGAATTTCCTTTTTTCTGTTTCGGACCTAAAAAATGCGCTCCAAGCAAAGAAACTGCTACGAATGCTACCGCAACACCTGCTTGTAATAGGATTGGAATATAACTTTCAGGTAAATTCATTTTTGCATTATTATCTCAATTTGCAAATTTACAGAATAAACAAGAAAGCATGAAATTAATCAGCCTAAAAGTGGAATTAAAATAAGGAAAACCGATAATTTAGAATCAATAAAAATAACGCTTATTTCTTCATTTTTTTAAGGAGCGAATAGGCCATAAATGAAATAAAGCCAAATAAGATGCTCGCATAGATTATGTTAATTAAAGTATTCGTTTTGTCATCTTCCACCTGAAAAAAGAAATTGTAAATAGCAAACCCTGCAATTAAAATTCCGAAAATAATGAGATGCGGCTTCATGAGTAAAGTTTATAAGTTTTGAGTTATGAATGATAAGTTTTAATTTTTAGAATGACAACTTATCATTAATAACTAATTATCGTTTATAGTTAATGAATACGTTCTTCTTCTTTTGTGATTCACAGGGTTGTAGTCTTGCCATAACAGCTGAACACTCTTGTTTTCTTCCAGTTCAGGATTGGTTTCCAGGTATTTTACTCCTTTTTTTCGGAATAATTTCCAGATTTCTTTGAAAATAATGGATGTTACGCCTCTTCTTTGATAATCCGGATGAATTCCGATCAGATAAAAATTGGCTCTGTCATTCCTTTTTCCGGCTCTCAGGAAATGCCACCATCCGAACGGAAGTAATTTTCCTTTTGATTTTTGTAAAGCTTTTGAATAAGAAGGCATTGTGATCGCAAAAGCAATAAGCTGATCTGCATCATCTGCGACACAAACGATATAATCTTTATCGATTAGCTTAAAATATTTTTCCTTGTACGTTTTACGTTGTTCATCGGAAATAGGAGTGTAGGTCGAAAGATGTTTGTACGTTTCATCCAAAAGGTCAAACATAGGATCTACATATTCCAAAATTTGTTCTTTAGATTTGAAATTTAAAACTTTAAGCTTATATTTTTGTGAAATCAATTCGTTGAACTTGTGGATTTTATCCGGTAAAACCTCTGGAAAGACCAGTTCAAATTCTACCCATTCTTTTTCCTTTATTAATCCTAATTTTTCAAGATGTTTCGGGTAATAATCATGATTGTAGATGCCGATCATTGTTGCCAATTTGTCAAATCCTAATGTCAGCATTCCGGCTTTGTCAAGATTGGTAAAGCCCATCGGTCCCTCGATTTTGTCAATGTTTTTTTCTTTAGCATAATCAATTGCAGTCTGAATCAATGCCTGAGAAACTTCCTCATCATCAATAAAATCGATCCATCCGAAACGGACCTTTCTGATGCCCAGTTCTTTTTCTTCTTTATGATTGATAATCACAGCGATTCTTCCTACAATTTTATTGTCTTTATACGCTAAAAACTGTTTGGCTTCAGAATATTGCATGGCCGGATTTTCACCCGAATTCCATATATTGATTTCATCGTTGATAAATGCGGGAACATAATACGGATTGTTCGAATACAAATCCATGGGAAATCTTACAAATTGCTTTAGCTGATCGTTCGATTTTACTTCAATAACTGAAACTTTTGACATAGTGTTTTAGAGGAGAATTAAAGAGCAAATATAATTAATTTAAATCTAATACTTTGGCATAGTTTTTACATCATTTTGGTTAAAATTATACATTAAAATTTCATAACAAAATGACAGGTTACTATATAATCATTGGAATTTCGATGCTGATTAGCTGGTGGGTTTCTTCGAGGCTGAAATCGAAATTTGAGTATTATTCCAAAGTACACCTCAAAAATGGGCTCTCGGGAAAAGAAGTTGCTGAAAAAATGCTGAGAGATAATGGTATCAATGACGTTCAGGTAATTTCTGTTCCGGGACAATTGACAGATCATTATAATCCTGAAAATAAGACGGTGAATCTTTCGGAAGGAGTTTATATGCAGAGGAATGCGGCAGCGGCGGCTGTTGCGGCTCACGAATGTGGTCACGCTGTACAACATGCGGTTGGGTATTCGATGCTTCAATTGCGATCGCGGTTAGTTCCGGTCGTTAATATAAGTTCTAATCTCATGCAGTTTGTCTTGATTGCGGGTATCGCCATCATGGCAGCGACAAGAACGATCCATGATCCCAATGGAAACACGACTGTTTTGGCCATAGGGGTGATCATGTTTGCATTTACAACAGTTTTTGCATTTGTGACGCTTCCTGTAGAGTATGATGCGAGCAACAGAGCGATGAAATGGCTGAAAGACACGGGAACCGTAACGTCTGAAGAATATGCAGGAGTGCAAGACAGCTTGAAATGGGCGGCAAGAACCTACGTCGTAGCAGCTATCGGATCACTCGCACAGCTTCTCTACTTTGTATCTTTATTGATGGGTGGAAGAAGGAATTAATCTTTAAATTTAAAAGAAATATACTGCATCTCGGACAATTTGTCTGAGATGTTTTTTTATTATGGAGGTTTTGTTTAATATTAATTGAAATTTGATATTTTTGATAAATATTCCTATAAAACATCAATGCGGGAAAAAGATATATCAGAAAACCAGATCGGCAATCTCATAAAAGTGATTGCTTTTTTCTGGCTTCTTACAAAAGTCTGGAGCTATAAAACTTGGATTACAGAAAGGGTTTATCCTGTAATTCCACCATTGGATATCTTAAAAAATGTTCCTGATTTTTTGCACCAATTTTTATTCGGATTCTCTCTTTTAGCCTTACTTACTGTTTTATGTTTTAAAAATAACCTTTGGTTGCTTATCGCTTTATTTTTTTCTGAAGTCTTAAGCTGTTCGTTGGATACCGTAAGATGGCAGCCCTGGGAATATATGTATTTATGTTTCTTGTTGATGGTGATCATTAATTTTTACAAACCAAAAAATATTTTATTACTAAGTCATCTGTTTTTAGTTTCAATTTATTTTTTCAGTGGTTTGCATAAATTTAGCAGGGATTTTCTTTCTGCAGTATGGCTGAATATGGTGCTTGTCGATTTTTTTGGACTTTCAATGAATTTTATATTAAAATACAAACTCTTTTTTACGGGTTTGCTGATTCCTTTTGTAGAAATCGCTCTGGCAATATTACTGTTTATCTCGAAATCAAAAAAGAAGATCAGTTATTTATTGATTTTAATGCATTTAGGTATTTTAATTTTTATAGGTCCATTAGGCTTGAAATACAATTCTGTGGTTTGGCCCTGGAATTTGGCAATGATTTTTATTTTAATAATTATTTATTCAAAACCAGTTGATCCTGTAAATAAAAATATTCTTATCCCTAATCTATATTGGATTGTACTTTGGTTTGTAATGCCGGTTTTTAGTCTTTTCGGGAGTTGGTATCAATATTTTTCGTTCAATTTGTATTCAGGAAAAGGAGATCAAATGTATATCTGTATCTCCGGAAATGAAAAAGAACTCGAACCTTATTTTGAACACAAAAAAAATACTCTTTGTAAAGGAAAGCCTTATATCAATTTGCAAAACTGGGCATTGAAAGAAATAAAGTCTGCACCCCTTCCAGAAATTGAAATTTACAGAAAAATAGGAGTTCATATGAAACAGAAATACTCAAAGGATCATTTAAAAATAATACTTTATAATCATCAGACACAGAAAAGCATAGAATTGTAAAGGTTTCTGAATTTATAATTTATATTCCACAAATTGTAAGTTTGACAGCAACTCCAAAATTTCATCCTGGTGCTTTAATTTTATTCTTGCCAAAATTGAGGCTTTTTCCTGCGAATCGAAATTGATAATTTTTGCATCAAATTTTGAGAGGAGAGTGAAGATAATGTTTTGTTGATTAAAATTAAATGTAATCTCAATCTCCGTTTCCAGTTCTCTGGTTACGATATTAGCATCTTCCAAAGTTATTTTTGCAGATTCTTTATAAGCCTTCACCAAACCGGAAACCCCCAATTTTGTTCCGCCATAATAACGGACAGAAATCACCAGAACATTCGTAATCTCATGAGCCAAAAGCTGATTGTAAATGGGCAATCCGGCACTTCCGGAAGGTTCTCCGTCGTCATTAGCGCGATAATTTTCACCATTAAGTCCCATTCTGAAAGCATAACAATGATGAGTTGCCTTCGGATGCTCTGCCCTTATTTTTTCCAACGCAGCCTTCAGTTCTTCTTCATTATTTACCGGAAAAGCAAATCCGATGAACTTGCTTCCTTTTTCTTTTAATAAAGTATTTTCTATGGGTTTTTCTATGGTTTTGTATTCGAACTGCATTTTTAATCTGGTTTTCTTATTGGATGCTTCGACAAGTCTATTTAATTTAACCACAAAAGATTAAGCATCATTATTTTAAGTTTATTATTAAACTGCAAATAAGAACACATAAGTTTAAAAAAAATCTTTAATTTTTAACCTTTTGCGGGCTTTGTTTTAGTTAAACTTTAAATAGTCCAATAATAGCTTTTGTCTCTTTTGTAGTTAATAAAAAGTTTGAACAAACTCAATTGATTTTTAACGATTTCTATAAAATCCAACAACATTATCCCTGAAATTTTCAACCCTTTCCGGCTCAAAATCAAACTCAGGAGCTTTGGTGCCATTTTCCAGCTTTAGATTTTCATTTTTAATAACAATCGCCTCATCCCAAAGACCTGCATCAATGAATTCCTGTAAAGTAAATCTTCCCCCTTCAATGATAACGGACTGAATCTGTTCCTTATACAAAGCCTTCATTAAGCCAGATAAAAAATTCTCTTTTTCAATTTTAATAAACTGAATATTGTTTTGAGTTTCTTCTTTAATGGTATTAAACACCAAAGTTTTCGCTTCCCTGTTATAAATACTGAAATCCTGCGGAACTTTTAATTCAAAATCAATTAAGATTCTTACCGGATTTACCCCTTCTACATTTCTTACCGTCAAACTCGGATTGTCGTTCAACGCAGTTTGAGTTCCGACTAAAATGGCGTGTTCGTCGGCTCTCAGCTGGTGTACAAACTGATTCGCCAAAGAATTTGAAATGGAAACAGGCTTAAAATTTTTATCTAAAAATCCGTCACCCGATTCTGCCCATTTTAGAATAATATAAGGTCTTTTCTTTTCGTGATAGGTGAAAAATCTTTTGTTTAATTCAATACATTCTTTCTCCAAAATCCCGGAAACCGCTTCAATTCCGGCATCCTGAATGATTTTTTTTCCTTTTCCGTTCACTTTATCATGAGAATCCATCGCGCCGATGACCACTCTCTTGAATCCTAATTCTTTGATTTTTAAAGCACAAGGCGGCGTTTTTCCATAATGCGCACAGGGTTCCAGAGAAACATAGATCGTAGATTCCGGAATCAAAGTTTTATCTTTTACAGAATTGATAGCATTGATTTCTGCATGATTTTCTCCGGCTTTGTGATGATAACCTTCGCCGATAATTTTCCCATTATGCACGATAACGCTTCCCACCAAAGGATTCGGATATGTTTTACCAATGGCTTTCTGAGCCAGCACGATGCATCTTTTTATATAAAATTCGTCTTGCATATTGAATGAAAAAAGCGAAGACAAATTTCTCCGCTCCGCTTTTTAGATTTTTAAATTATTTTATTCTCCTGCGATGATGCTGTGAAGATTTTGCTTTAAAGTTTCCAAATGAGCCTTCTTCTCGTCGATAGAATCGAAAGTATCTTTCAACATAGGATTTTCTCTCGATGGCTTTTTGAAGAATGCCAGGTTGTTCTCCAGTTTTACGATTTCAGCTTCAAGGTCAGAGATCTGGCTCTTGATTTTTCTTGCTTTGTCGGTGAGCTGATTTTCAGATAAACCTTCTTCTTTAAGTTCTAACTCGTTGATTTTGTTTAATTTCAATTTCTCTCTCAACGTTTTGTTGAATTCAGTATTAATTGAAATTTTATCTCTCGGAACCTTCCCGATATTATTCCACGCAGTTTTGATAGCTTCGATTTTTTCGATGCTGCCTTCTTCGTTGCTAACGGTTTTCAGCTCGTCAAGAAGCGTTTTTTTGTTTTTATAATTTTCTTTCCAGTTATCGGTAGAAGCATTGCTTTTTTCTCTGTAATTGTTGAAGAAAGCATTACAAGCATCCCGGAATTCGTCCCAGATTTTGTTGGTCATGCTCTTTGGAACGTGTCCTACTTTTTTCCAGTCTTCCTGAAGTTTTTTAAACAACGGAACCGCGATATCCCATTCTTCATTATTCTGATTGTCTTTTGCCGTCTGGATTAGTTTTAATTTTTCTTCCAGATTAGCCTGTTGAGAACCTTTTAATGATTTATAATAAGTGTTTTTTGTTGTATTAAAACCTCTCAATGTTGTTTTAAAATCATTCCAATTTTGGTTGGAAAGTTTTCTTGGAACACTTCCTGTTTTTAAAAACTCTGCACGAAGATCTTCCACTCTTTTGATCGAGTTTTGCCAGTAATTGTGATTAGGCGTTTCAGATGGCTCAGAAAGTTTTTTAATTTCTGCGATGATCTGATTTTTCTTTTCAAGATTGGCGTTTTGCTCAGACTCGATGGCAGCGGAAAGTTCAGATTTTCTTTCGTGAATTTTGTTGGAAATTTCTTTAAACTCTTCCCATGTCTTTTCACGGAACTCTTCTGCAACCGGCTCTGCTTCTTCCTTCCAAAGCTTATGAAGATATTGTAATTCGTTTAATGCTTTCTGAATGACAGGCTCATGCTCAAGCTCTTTTGCACGCTGGATAATGTGCTGTCTTTTTTCAAGATTGTGGCTGTATTCTTGCTCCAGGAATTCTTTATTAAGATCCAGCATCTGGTAAAACTGATTCAGATGGTGAAAATAATTGTTATTAAGAATCCTGAATTCAGATTTTGCAACCTGTCCGGCTTTTGACCAGTCTTCTTTAATCTCTCTAATCGATTTGAAGAGGTTCACACCCGGTTCGGAGTTGGTATAAAGATTTTTAAGTCTTTCGATAATGTTTTGGCGGTGTTCAAGGTTTTTCTTTTGCTCTTCTTCCTGACCTTTTTGGTACGTGTCATATTTTTCCTTGAAAATATTCACCAATGCAGAAAATCTTGCCTGTAAAGGATGCTCATAGCTGAAGTTTTCAGGAGCATTTCCGGCATCTACATATTCATGTTTTTTATCTTCCACTTCGTCGTGGATCTGATGATTTGCTTTTTCTTTAAGCTGATTGAATTTTTTTGAATTTTCCCCTGCATTCGGAGCATTGATGATTTTCTCCATTTCCTTCAGAGCATCAGCCAGCGAGATGTCTACATCTTCATGTTCTTCCTCGTGTTCTGTATCCTCTTCATGCACGTTTTCATCCTGAGAAACGGTGTTTTCGGATGTTTCTTCGTGAGATACGTCTTGAGAATCTTTCTTTTCTTCGTTTTCAGAAAGGTTGTTTTCTGTAATCATAGCAAATCTTTTATGAGTGGCGTTTAATATCCTTTAAATATAGCAAAAATGCCAATTAAAGTACTAATTTATGTTATTTTTTTTGAAAATTCCAAATTTCCCACGCTTTTTCTGCCTGCTGCTCCAGCATATAATATCCATTCACTGTTTTGGCTCCTTTTTCAGAGGCATTGATGATGAATTGCGTGTAGTTTGGATTGTAGATTAAGTCTATGATTAAGTGGTCTTTGGAAAGCCCATCAAAAGGAAAACTAAGGCAGTCCTCCACATTGGGGAAAGTTCCGACAGGGGTACACTGGATGATAATTTTGTGGTTTTCCACCGTTTCTTTATCGAGATTTTCAAAATTGATTTCTGTGTTTCTGGAAACTGTAATAGATGAGATCCCGTTTTTATCCAACACATATTTTACGGCTTTGGCAGCGCCTCCGTTTCCAAGAATGATAGCCGAAGTATGATGTGGTTTTTTATGGAGAAGCAATGTTTTTTCAAACCCGAAAGCATCTGTATTGTAGCCTGTTTTTTTTCCGTTTTGAATTAAAACACAGTTCACCGCACCGATTTTTTGAGCTTCATCACTCAGTTCATCCAGGTAATCAATGATTTTTTCCTTGTAGGGAATCGTTACATTGAAGCCCAAAAGATCAGGAGCAGAGAAGAGATTTTCCACTTCTTTAATTTCGCTGAGATCAAAGATATTATAAGAATATCCTTTCAGCATCAGTTTCTGAAATTTGTCTTCAAAGAATTTTTTTGAGAAAGAATATGAAATATTTCTTCCTACTAAACCTAATTTTTTGTTGGAATCCATACCATAAAAATAAAAAAAAGACCGGAAAAAACCGGTCTTTAACGTAAAATATTTTTTAATAATTACTCAACAATAAATTTTGTAGAGAAAGTATCTGTTTTAAGAATGTAATTTCCTTTTACTAAGCCTTTAAGGTTAATTTTATTAGAATTTTTAAAAGGATTTTCAATAGTTTCGATCAATTTTCCTGAAAGGTCATAGATCTGAGCTTTTGAAATTGTTTTTAAGTTTTCACCTTTTACAAATAATTCGTTGTTTCTTACAGGATTTGGATAAACGCTGAAAGATTTTTCTTTTATGGTTTCAACCGTTCCTAATGCCCCGCTGTAGCAAGTCCAGCTTAGGTCGTCGATGGCTACTCTTGGTCCGTTTGTATTTGTAGTAGGATTTGTGATTTTGATAACTACATTTCCGGTTACATTAATATTGTTGATGGTAGTTGTTGTGGTAGTATTCGTTGTAGCGCTGTAAGGAACCGTACCTACCTGAACGCCGTTTACTTCAACATTTAAAACTCCTGCACCGCTTCCGAATTTTAAAGAAGTTGTCACCGTAAGACTTTGAATACCTCCTGAAACGGAAGAACTTGTTAAGTTTCCAACTCTTAAAGTAATAGCTTTATTGTTAATCGTCTGGTCGGTTCTTGCATCTGTAGCGTTCCATGTAATTCCATCATTTGTCCATGTTCTTAATCCGTAGCCGTTTCCGCCGTTAGGAATTGATTCAAATGTTTCCGTTCCGCAGCTTCCACCGCCAGGTTGCCCAGCAAGAGTAGTTCCTGTAGCCGTATTGCTAGATGTTGATGGATTTCCTGCCGCATCTTTAGCGATTATATAAAAACTATAGGTTGTAGAAGGATTTAATCCTGAAACCGTTGCGGTAGTTCCTGAAACCGTTGCATAGAAAACACCATCCTTATAAATATCATAACCGGCAACACCTACATTGTCTGTAGAAGCTGTCCAGCTTAAAGAAATTGAATTGGCAGTCGGATTGTTTGTGGCAAGATTTGTCGGCACACTTGGCGCTTCTGTATCTACAATTGGTGTTCCCCAGATCTGATTTACATATTCCGGATGATCGATGTATGGATTTCTGTTTCCCTGGAAAACATAAGATTTGTTGTTTCTCTCGATTTCAGCTGCAGATACAGGATCTAAGGCATTCCAAGCCAAAAGCTGATTAAGTTCCCAGGTTTGTAAGCCGGGAAATGCAGAATCTCCCAACATATTTCCTGTAGAGAATGATGAAAGCTGATTTTCATATCTTGTTACAAAATAAAAAATCATTCTGGCAACATCACCTTTAAAAGCATCGATCGGCTCAAAAACAGTTCCCGAATATCCCGGAGAAGCGGAGTTTCCAAGTTTTGATCCGTTTTGAGAGTTAAAAGAAGCCGTGCTTACTTTTCCGAAAGGGTAGTTTGATCTCATTCCGTTTACTTTTCCATCTGTTGGGCGGATAAAGTGAATATCGGAAACCATCGGGGGTTGTTCATTAAATAAACTTTGAGGCACAATATGCTCTCTGTTGTAGCAATCGCCTTCGCTGTTGTAGTTTCCACATTGGTTTGACCCAGGTGTGTAATTGTAAGGATCTGCTCCGTTGGGATTTTCAGAATAAATATCTAAAACTGAATTGTCGTTTTCGTAGAATTTATCGATATCTGTGGTTTGATAACCAGTCCATAAACCATTATATCCATGATCAACGTGACCATTCGTAATGATTTGTTTAAGTTTAGTTTTTAAAGGGGCTCCGGTAAGACCTGATGTGCCATCATAGTATCCCGCAGGAATCTGAGCAAATGCACTGATAAAGGCAAAACTCATTAAAAAAGAGAGTAAAGTTCGTTTCATTTTTAAAAATTGGGGCGTAAAGATACAAAAAAATGAAACCGTATCGTGTTAATTTTTAGTAATATACTCTTTACTTATTTTTGAAAATACCCAGGAAATGATGAACCCAAACAGGGAAGCGGTAATGGCAACGATAAAATAATTTTTACCGACAATTTTTACAGGAAAAGGCAGGGTTTCATTAGCCTTGAAAAATTCTGTGTACTGTTGGAAATAGCAAAGTGCCGTTCCTAAAATAAGCCCGGAGATGATTCCGGAAACAACGATAAGAACTCCCGTATAGAAATAGATTCTTCTTAAATGACTTAAAGGAAAGCCTAGTGAAATCAACGATTTTGCCTGTTCTTTTTTATCAAGTTGTAAAATAATAATCGCTCCCGCCAAATTGAAAGTCGTAATGAAAATGACCAATGCAAAAATCAGATAAATGAATAATTTTTCAGTATTAATCATTTTCCAGAATGCTGCATTTTCCTCTTCTTTGGTTTTTATCTCGATGTTTTTTCCTAACGATGACAGAAGCTGCTGCTTTACAGAATCTGTGTTGTCGGAATTTTTAAGCTTTACAACAATTTGATAGGCAGAATGTTTCGGTAAGTTTAATAATTCTTCCGTAAGCTCAATAGGAGAAATGATATAATTGTCCAACTGATCTTTTCCCGGAAATACTCCCGTAACAAGAACGTCTTTTTTATTATAAATATCTTCTTCTTTATTAATAATTCCAGTTCCTGGCTTCGGCATGAAAATCGTCGCATAATCTGTATTGGAAGCCACCGGAATCGATAATCTGTTGTCTAAAGAGTTTTCCATCAAAACTTCATTGGAATATTTGAAGCTTGGATACGCTCCGTAGAAAACATCTTTATCGATAGGATTTACCTTTGTATAAGCAGAATCAACACCTCTCAGGTAAGCGATGTCGCCCTTGCCGTTAAAATTAATATAAACCTTCTCTTCAATAACTCTGGAAAAATTGCGGATTTCTTTATTGCTTTTTAAAACAGCATTAATTTTATTGAAATCTTTCAGTGTTTTTCCCGTAGAACTTTTAATGGTAAGATCGGCATGAAGATTGGAAATCAGGTCTTTATTAAGATCTTCAAGACCCGAAAAAACGGAAATAATGACAAACATTGCAGTCACTGCCACCATCATAGCACCAACGGCCAGCCACGTAATAAACGTAACGGCAGTACTGCCTTTTTTGGCTAAAAGGTACCTTGAAGCTATATAAAATGCAATGTTCTTCAAAATTTTTATAAAATAGGATTGTCGCCTTCTCCTCTTAGTTCTTTTTCTATTTTTTCAACATCATCAAGGGAAGTGTCTAAGTAAAAGTTAAGATTAGGAATCACACGAACCTGTTTTGCCATTTTCTGGCCGATGAAATTTCTGTATTGGGTTTTGTTTTCCTCAATTTCTTTCATCACCGCAGCACGGAATTCCTGTGGAAATATGCTTAAATAAATTTTGGCAATACCAAGATCTGCAGTCACTTTTACATCCGAAACTGTTACTAAAATGCTTTGTTTGCTTTCTGCAGCCTGTTTGCGGAAAAGTTCTGCGAAGTCTTCCTGTATGATCTGAGCTACTTTTCTTTGTCTGTTACTTTCCATAATTTGTGCAAATTTAGTACTTTTGTTTGAATTGATACTTTGAAATTTGGTGTCTGTATCAAATTTACGACTTAATTTATAGAATTATTTTATGAAATTAGAACATATCGGCATTGCCGTGAAATCTTTGGGTGTTTCGGATGAGCTTTTTGCGAAACTTTTAGGAAAAGAATCTTATAAAAAAGAAAGTGTAGAAAGGGAAGGGGTAGTCACTTCATTTTATGCGGCGGGAGAAAGCAAAATAGAGCTTCTGGAAGCCAGTAGGGAAGAAAGCCCGATCTCAAAATTTATTGAAAAAAAGGGTGAAGGCATCCATCATTTGGCTTTTGGCGTTGAAAATATTATTGAAGAAATAGAAAGATTAAAAAAAGAAGGATTTCAGTTTATCTCAGAAGAACCGAAAGAAGGTGCTGATAATAAATTGGTTGTATTCCTACATCCTAAATCTACAAACGGTGTTCTGGTAGAACTTTGCCAAGAAAAGCCTTGAAAAATTTTGTAGTGAAAGAAATTTTACTATTTTTGCAATCACAAAATTTAACCAAATTTTGAGGTCCTATAGCTCAGTTGGTTAGAGCACCTGACTCATAATCAGGTGGTCCCTGGTTCGAGCCCAGGTGGGACCACTTTTTAAATCAAGCACTTACAGAAATGTAGGTGCTTTTTTGTTTTGTTGGGTGAAACATAGGTGAAACATTTGTATTTTTGACTATGGCTGATAATAAATTATTATTCTTCAAAGAAATTGAAGATTGCCTTACTTCTGAAGGTATTACAAAATCCCAAACTAACTTTACAGAATCCTTTTACAAATATGGAATTAATTATAGCCATATTGAAGAAAAAGGCGATGATATTATTTTACATTTCTCAAATGATAGCTGTTCATCTTGGCTGTCTAACTTTGAAAGAAATATTGGAGAACTGTTTGAGAAAGCTAAACTTCTAATGGAGGAAGCTTATATTAAAGAAGAAATCAAAGGCTTTAAAGACTATGTTGAAAAATCCTTAAGGAATATATTAAGATTAGACACTTATGGTTTCACTAAAAAATATATAGACAAACTGATTAATTTTTTTCAGGTAAAATACAATTTTGAAATTTCTATTGCTTCCTTTGTTGCTAATCAAAAAGTTAATCCATACCTAAGATTAAAAGGAGGGCTTAGAAAATCTGATATTACTAATCTATATAATTTAAGTGTTGATGATTATATTGAATATGAAAATTTGGATGTAAACGATTTCTTTAATGTGCTGTCAGGTGATAGTAATAAAAATATAATCTTTAAATGTTCAACAGCAGAAATGGTAGAGTATATCAGAAATTTATTACCAATATTAGAAAAAGGGAGAATAAAAAATATTGAACTATCAGGACTTTTTTATACATCAGGCAATAAAATTCTAAAAGTTAATAATTATCAAAGATACAAAACCAGCAATAAAAAATCAGGAATATCCTTATCTATAGATCTGTTGGATTTCTTTACCAAACTACATAATAAACTACAGTAATAGCAAGTAATATTACTCTAATATTATCCACTTCTTACAATTTGAGAAGTGGATTTTTTCATGCTACTACCTTTGTCACCACAAAATGTAAAACAATGAATAAAACTGAAAAAAACATTTTGAGTTTCAAAGAATCCATTGAATTTATGGATGTCAGCAAGTCTTTCTTGTATAAATTGACATCAGAAGGCAGAATCAACTTCTTCAAACCTAATAATGGTAAAATCTACTTTAGAAAAGAAGATTTGGAGAACTGGATGATGCAGAATGAGATGAAATCTGTTGAAAGTTTAGAAAAGCATTTATTAACCAAAAATTTTAAATCTAATGGAAAGACAAACTAAAACACCATTAATTCCTAACAAAGTTTATAAGAATTTACCACTTATCCTTAGAGATGTTACTAGAGATTTTTCAGGCAGGGAGAAGGATATGCTTCTTACATCATCTTTAGGAGTGTTAAGCAGTTTATTACCTCATATCTGTGGATATTATGACTCTGATATAGTTTATCCTAATTTACACACTTTTATAACTGTACCTATTGCATCAGGTAAAGGAGTTATAATGAAAGCTAGAAGTTTGGTAGATATTACTAATGAAGCTATCATCTCTGTATCTACCTCAGATTATGAATTTGAAATGAAACGTAATAATAAAGTGGTCACACCATGTTTTGATTTAAAGATTTTGCCTGTAAATATTAATAGCAAAGATTTTTACAGCTTTATGGCCAGAACTGATGGAGGATTGTTGATTATAGAGTCAGAAGCAGATATCATTAAATTTATGATGGATAATTTCTCACATATTCTGAAGAAAAGTTTTCACCATGAACCAATATCATTTAAGGAAGAAGATTTTTATATGAATATTGAAAAACCTAAACTTTCACTTGTATTAAGTAGTACTCAGGAACAGTATAAATCTATAATGAATTCTGCTGGAAATGATTTAGCATCAATGTTTCTTACTTATTCTTTTGATGAGGTTACTAAGTTTAAAGATGTTTTTGCCAATAAAGATAAAAATAAAAGAGGTGTATTTGAGTATTATTCAGAAATGTTAAAAGACAAGTATTCTTTTTCTAGATATGGAGACAAATTGGAATTTGAGTTGACAGAGCGTCAAAAAAGAATTTTTCATCAGCATTTTCAAGATAAGCAAACTTATATACTGAATAAAGAATCTTTAAACTTTACTTCTAATAACAATAGATTAGCCTTAATTTTTTTTAAATTATGTATGATAATTTCTGCTTTAAGGTTTGTAGAAGAAAGAATAGAGCCTAATAAATTAGTTTGTACAGATGCTGATTTTGACAACTGCTTAAAATTAATAGATATTTATTTTCAACATTCTCTTTATAATTTCAAAAGTTTGAATTTAAAAAAATAATCTAAACTTCTTAAGTCTGCCTATTTCCAGGCAGGCTTTTATCAACTAACTAAATCTAGAAAAATGAATAACCATGCAACAATAAAAGTTGTTATGGGTAGTAAACCTTTGTCTGATGGTCAGTATCTGGTTTACTTGCGTATAACAAAAAATAGAAGAAAAAAAGAAATCTCAATTGGTTTAAAAGGTTTTAAAGAACATTTTGATAGTGAGCAGTTTATAAAGCCTCATCCAAACTTTAAAATTGAAAATAGTTTTATTATAAAACAAAAATATGAAGCATTAAGTATAATCAGAAATTTTCAGCTCAACGATGAAGATTTCACCCTAGAATCTTTTGAAAGAAAATTCAGGGGAATGCCAGAAACCAATGACAATTTTTTTGACTTTACAGAAGAAATTATTACAGAAATGGAACAGTCAGACAGATTAGGAAATGCAAGAGCCTATAGGGAAGCAAAAGAATCTCTGTTAAAATTTATAAATGATAACCATTCAGGCAAAACAACACTGAAATTCAAAGAACTGACCCCAGAGTTACTTGAAAAATATGAAGTATATATGCGTTCAAAAGGAAATGAAAATGGAGGAATGGCTTTCAAGATGAGGCAAATTAGAGCAATATTTAATAAAGCTATTAATAGAAAAATCATATCACAGGATATTTATCCCTTTAAATACTACAAGGTTTCCAAGCTCAAAGCAAAACCCAACAAAAGAGCATTGACAGTAGAAGATTTTAAAAAGTTGAAAGATGTTAATTTGTTGCAGTTTCCCCATCTTATGGAAGCATACAATTACTTTATGTTTTCATTTTACACAAGAGGGATGAACTTTGTGGATATGATGTACCTTAAAAAATCAGATATAGTTAATGACAGATTATATTATACCAGAGCCAAAACCAAAGGCAGATTTAATATAGAAATTGTTGATAAGGCGCAGGAAATAATTGATTTTTACAAAGATAAAACAAAGAATACTTCTTATGTATTCCCAATACTGTTAAGTGATGATATGACACCAAAACAGATTGAATACAGAAAACATAAAGTTTTAAGTCGTTATAATAGAAAATTAGGAGAGATAGCTAAAATTGCAGGTGTTGAATCTCATGTAACCTCTTATGTAGCTAGACACAGCTTTGCAACCATCCTTAAAAAGAAAGGAACAAGTACAGATTTGATTTCTGAACTGATGGGGCATTCTAATGTACAAATAACTATGACCTATCTGAAAGAATTTGATGATGAAGAACTGGATAACGCCAACAGAAGATTATTAGATTTATAAACCAAGATTAAACTTAATCTGAAAAAATAGAAATATCCTTGTGTAATAAAATTAAGAAAATTCTTAATTTCAATTTTTACAAATTTTTAACTCATTAATATTATGAATGAATTCCCTTTAGAAGAGGATTTTCATAAAGAAAATGGGATTGAAAGTAATCTCCCTTCCCAGAAGTTACCTGGAGAATATAGTGAAGATTTTGAAGAGAGGTCTGAAAAAATAGAACTCTACAATCACGACATTACTCTTGAAGAAAATTTCCAAGAAAACAACAATCCAAAGTACATTTTAGTAAAAGTTACAGAAGATGGCAGTATGGCTGTTGAAAATAATACACCATCATTAACCCCTTTTGACAGGATTGTAGTCAATATGAATGTCTATGATTACTCTGCATTTGAGAATTATATGATAGATTATGATACAATCTTTGGAACAAGACTACTAACTTTTATGAAATATGACAGCAATTTCTTTGTTTGTGATGAAAGAGTCTTTTTTGAGGCACTACTTATCAAGTACAAAAAATCAGACTTTACCTCATTTTACTGGTCTAAAGAAAAGATATTTAAAGAAGTAGGCATCAAGAAAGACAGGGCAGAAAAAATAATTAGCAGATTTAAAGAATTGGGAATTATTTCTGTTGAGAAGAAAACAAGAACATTTGAAGGAAAACCACAGCAGGTTAATTACTTCTTTCTGCATCCTGAAAAAGTTATTGAATTACTTCCCAAAATGTTTGGAGAAGAGAATGAAGAGGATTTTATTTTTCCAGGACACAGAGATATTCAAAAATATCTTAAACCTGGATTAGAAAAAAAGACAGGCAGGAAAAGAAAATAACAGACACCTTTCCCCAATGGAGGATTTCCCCCAATAAAAGATATTGTTAAAAAGATTATATACGATATCTTTTATTTGAGGATTTCCTCTAATGGCTTTTTGTCCTGAATGTGTATTCCTTTATCAGTAGGATTAAGCTATAAATCTATTTTTAACATCAACCTTTGACAATTAAACAACACTCTTAATTCCAAGAGTAAATATTAACCATTTAAAACTGTAAAAAATTATGCAATTAAAACAATCACAAAGACAACAAGTAAAGCTCAGATTAGGATTATCAGGAGCATCAGGATTTGGAAAGACCAAATCAGCATTATTATTAGCCTATGGAATGACACAGGACTGGAGTAAAATAGCAGTCATAGATACAGAAAACTCCTCAGCTTCCCTGTATTCTGACCTGGGCAGTTATAATGTTCTGGACTTACAGGCACCCTACAGTCCTGAAAGGTACATACAAGCCATTGAATTGTGTGAAAAGTCAGGAATAGAAGTTATTATTATAGATTCAGCCAGTCACGAATGGAATGGCTCTGGTGGATGTCTGGAAATTCATGAAAAATTGGGTGGCAGATTTCAGGATTGGGCTAATGTCACACCCAGACATCAGGCATTCATTAATAAAATTCTGCAATCAAGTTGTCACATCATTACCACTACTAGAAGAAAGATGGATTATTCTTTAGATATTGGTAGCAATGGTAAGACTAAAGTAGTAAAGCATGGAACTAAAGAAATTACCAGAGATGGCTTTGAGTATGAACTAACTATCAATTTTGAGTTAGTGAATGATAATCATTTGGCTAAAGCAAGTAAAGACAGAACTGGACTATTTATGAACAAACCTGAGTTTCTGATAACTTCTCAAACTGGTAAGATGATTCTTGACTGGTGTAATACAGGAGAAATTACTAAACTCCAGGTAACCTCTTCAACCTCTGAACAAAGTTACCTGGGCTCTAATGAGATTAATAATCTGATTAATAAGATAGAAAGCTGTAATACAATAGCAGAATTATTGGCACTCTACAAGCAATACCCAGACTATCAGGAAAAGCTAAAATCAGAATATGAAGTCAAGAAATCATTTTTAATCAAATTGTCTAACCCTCAAAACTTTTCAACTAATGGAGTACACAGATAATACAGCAGTAATGGAACTGCACAATGTTCAAAGAAGCAGTCACCTTAACCTGGAGGCTGTAAATATCCAAGATGCAGAGGTATTTTATCCAAGTAGAATGAATGAAATAAAGGAGGTTGAGCCAAGAAGTGTTCAACCTCTTTTGATTTCTAATACAATCAGTACTATTACTGATGCAACAGTCTCTGCCTATATTCACAAACCATTCATTGAAGCCAACACCTTACAGGTAGATTTAAGTCACCTTAAAAGTGATTGCATCATTCCTGTATTCAGTAAGGACAATGAAAAGACCATTGCCCACCAAGAATTTATAGAGATTGTTACTAATACAGTCATGAAAATGTTTCCTCACCATAGTGTCAGTAATCCTGAAATCAGGGTATCACACCAAATCAAAGGTAGAACTCCTGATGCTATTTACAAGAGTGCTAAAGATTTATTAGACCATGAAAAAACTATCTATTATGAAAGAATGGCATTTATTATTCAGATACCATCTATTGTAGATACTATTAATGGTAATGAGTTGGCTTTAACTTTAGGTGGGGTAAGAAGCTACAACCTGGAGAACTTATACAACAAGAAAACTTTTGAAAAATTCAAGTTTTTCATTGGCTTTCAAAATAAAGTATGTTGCAATCTTTGTGTAAGTTCTGATGGTTTTGTTGAAGAAATGAGAGTGGGAAATTATCATGAGTTACAAGAGAAAGTTACTGCTGTTATTCAAAATTACAATGCACAAAGTCACCTGGAGGTTATGAAATCTTTATCCCATAGTCATCTTACAGAGCATCAATTTGCTCAACTCTTAGGTAGGTCAAGATTGTATCAACACTTACCTAAGAAAGAGAAGTTGGCAATCCCAAGCCTGAATTTCAATGACAGTCAGCTTAATATAGTGTCAAAAGACTATTACGAAGATGAAAGCTTTTGCAGGAATGATGATGGAGATATTAACCTTTGGAATGTCTACAACCTCTTTACACAGGCTAATAAGAGCAGTTATATAGACACTTTTCTTGACAGGAATTTGAATGCTTTTGAATTTTCAAAAGGCATTCAGAAGGCGCTTAATGGTAATTCTGATTATCATTGGTTTTTGAGCTAGTTTGTCTGTCCCATATTTCTATGGGACAGTTTCTATATAAAAAATTGTGCATATATTTTAGCAAGTTCTTCATCATACTTTGCTTTTAATGCAGTTTCAATAATTTTTTTAAGAGGTTTTATTTTTTTAAATTCATTATAAAATATCTTATGATCAAATAAATAAAGCCATTCTACTTTAAATTTTGAAAAATCATATTTTTCTCTAAAAATACAGAACTTCATAAACTCATACAAATTGCTTAACTTTTGTAATCTTTGGTCATTTTCTTTTACTCCTAATCTGTAAAAGAATAATAAATCGTTATAAAATAGGTGATTGTGAAATTTAGGTTTCCCATTTTCCATAAAGTACCCATCTTTTTCACTATCATTACCTTTGTTCCTTTTATTTAAATAGGATATAAAGCTGTCAAAAAAAATATTGTAATCAATTATTTTGTTTAAGGTTGCAGATCTATACAAATCATTATCAAAATTATTCTGTAATCTTTCAGTTATTATTTGGTAATAGAAATTTTTAACTTTATCATTAGAAATAACCCATAGATAAATTATGTTGTCAGAGTGTTTATCTAAATATTCGAAGTCTGAAAGTAGTTTTTGGGCATATTCAATATCATCAATTATTACATATTGATTTGTACTGCATATTTCTGCTACTAAATTAAGAATGTCATGTTTTACACGATTATAAGTATCCCTACAAGAAATCTCCAATAACCTTTTACAATCTTCAATTTTGATACTTTTATAATTCTTATATAAAAACCACTTTAAATATTTTATATTATTATGACTTAGTTTTATATTAAAAGAAAGAAATAGCAGAATATTACTCTTAATTGAATCAAATTGTTCTGAATTCAATTCAATTAAGCTTAAGAAAACCATAATATTACTAAAAATTTTTCTTGTTCTTTCTTCAAATGAGCTTTTTTGAAGTTGGCTTTCCATGATCTCTGATCTTGATTCTATTCCCCAAATATTGCCCTCTTCAAAATATGATTTTAAAAAATTATTTGAATAGCTCAGGATCATTCCTAAATTATCTTTTTTAAATTTAATTTCTTCAATATCATATTCCTCTAGTACTTTAACAAATCTATCTGTATTGATATAAGGTATAGTCAATCCAAAAAAATCTACATCAAATTCTTTTATTTTGCCTCCATATCTATTGTCAGTAGAGTAATTAATCATAAGAGCCTCCACAGCCTTGTTAATAATATTTTTAAAATCAGAGAATTCATCATTGATAATATAATTCTCATTATAAAAGACTAATAATTTGAATAACTCAAAATAGATTAGTTGTGGATAATAAGGTCCTACAGAGTTAGAATATTTATTTTGAAATAGTTTATATGTCTTTAAAATTTCATCATAGTAATTGTCAATTTTGTCTTTTACTTTGGTTAAAACTTTATCATCTCTGATAATTTTTAGGAGATTGTATTCATCATCACTTTTATTTGGGATATGAAAAATCAATTTATCAATATCTATATCATCTATTTTTTCAATAGCAGACTCTTTTTCTTTATCATCAATTTGAAATTCCCAATTAATAAGTGTTCTTAGGGCTTTCATATTGGTTTTAGCAATATAATAAGTGATAAATTTTTGAGTAATCCATGCTTTTGAAGCTACTTCTTCAAACATTTTAAAGGACTGAAAGTAATTTCCAAATTTGTAGTTCAGAAAAGCCTTTTGCATATCCTCTGTAATATCAGTTGTGTCACTTATACTATAGCTGTTAGTTTCTGTTAGACTTTCTTTTAATTGATACTTTTCATATTTGCATTTTGAGCAAGTACATTTTTTAACTGATTTATAATTAATATTTTTGCTCACATCTGAAAATCCTTTATACCCTAGAGAATCTGGTTTTTCATTTTCTTTAGTAACATAAAAAATAAGTCCATTATTTAATGCTTTTAATATAAATTCAATTTTCTTTTTCTTCTTAGAATCAGTATCTGTCAGAATAATTTCTGAACCCTCAATCTCTATTTTATCAAAAAATAAATCTGCAAGTATAGTATTTTTTAAAAGAAGTGCATTATATTCAATTAAATGTTCATGTTCTAAGGTAGATTTAAAAGGATATAGTTTACTTATAAAGTCTTGTGGCAAACTTTTTACTTCTTCAAACCTGATAAGAGAGTTATAAATCTGGTCAACTACATTTTCTTCATTAATTGAAATTTTAAGCTTATCATAAAACCTTAAAAATCTTAAGAAGTTAAGTAATAGCTGTCCTTTTTCACTTAGAGATTTAACTTCTTTTAAATAATTACTTTTTTTCCCATAAATATTATCTTCTTTTAAGAAATCATCTATATAGTTTTTAGATATACTTTCTCCATCTTTTTGTTCAATATAGTTTGCATCAAAATAATTAATCACATTAATTCCTTTGTTTTTCAGATATTGTCTATGAGATTGATGTACCTCTTTATCAATAGATAGCAGATAAGCATTTTGAAAGTTATTACCTAATATATTCCTCACATACTGAACTATTTGTTTTAAATTATAATCATTAAAACTATAGCCAATAAAAAGAACTACTTTAGTTGAAAAAACAGACTTAATAAAAGAATCTAATAATGGGTGATTTTGTGAGTATCCCAAGTAATCATCTTCTTTAAATACCAGATTACCTGTATCTAAATCACCATGTATCTTTACTAGTAACTTTGTATTGTTTGAATAGGGTAAATCTTTGTCTTCTCTGATAATGGAATAAGGCAGGGAGTTTTTTGTAATTACCTGTTCTAATAAATCTTCAAAATTTGTGGTTAAAATGTGTTCAGGATTTAACTCAAATAATTCTTCATGTATTTCATTATATCTTAATTTCTTATGACCAAGAGAGGCTCTTACTTTTTCAATATATTCTTTTTCTTGTCTATCATTAAAATATATTTGGGCAATTTTTAAATAATCCTTTTCATCATCAGGTAAATCAAGCTCATCTTTTATTTTATCAATTAAACTGCTCCAACTTGGTACATTAGCATCAATTGAAATGCCTGCACCTGCAAAAATCACAAGCTTATTTGTATTGATAGCGTTTTTAATTATTTGTATATCTGCCAGAAACTTTTTATTCATACATTTTATATTTCTCTCAAAATTTTTCACACATCTAACTCATTTATCTTAATTTTTATAATCCATAAATAAGTTTAAAATGTTAAAAAAATAGAAAGATAAATTTAACTAAATCTAAGACAATAAGAAAATTATATTCAAGTGAAATTTTGATATCAAACAAGTCTTTCAGCTCAATCTCTAAAGTCAGACACAAGAGATAATAGCTTACTCTTACTACTATCATTCTCAATCTTGAGATATTAGTATAGACTTCATAAAGAAGCTAATCAGTCAGAAATCAACTTCTAATTCAAACCTAGATAAATTTTGTATGAACTTAATTAAATGATTTATTTTTTTCTAATTCATTCATATTTTTATAATACTTTTTTAATTTCGTCATACTCTAAAGAATTTGTATTGAATTCTTTAAGAAGTTTATTTTTATTTATGGATTGCAATTTACTATCTACCATTATAAGTGATTCTCTATGATTTTGATATATCTTTATTGCAGTATTTCTGGAGATACCTAAATTTTGTAGTGCAATAACCACTCTATTTTGTGTTCCATATTCAAGAAGAGTAGCCCAATTTTCTCCTGATTTTTCTTCACCTTTAATTTTTAGTACAACTTGATAATAATGATTAAAATACTTTTCAAATAAAAATCTTAAAACATATTCAATATCATCTATTACATCTTCAATAATAATATTAATATGCTTTTTGTCTGTCTTATCAAACTTTATATAGTCTTTATATGAAATCTTAATTGTAGAGTTTGGATTATTTGCTTTCCAATCGATGGATTCCTTAATTATGTGACTTAATGTAAGCCCATTAATCCATTGGTTCATCAATGTTGCATAATATCTTAAACTATTTTTATCCCTTAGTTTTTTCTCTGCTTTATCCCATTTGTATAAAGAATACATTCTTGTTAAAATACTTAAGCAAGTCTCATACTTAATACCACTACTTGGTAATTGAATATTTCTTGGATTAGAAGATAAAATATTAAAGACATTGTTCTGTGTTTCAAAATCAATGTTTTGATTGTTATTTAATATAAATTTTGGGATTTGATAATCTTTAGATTTGCTTTTAGCAAGTTGAATTATTTTATCTTTATTCTTTTCGATTAATTTGTTAATTATAGGACTCTTATAATTAGAATCTGTCTCTAATGAATCTACTTTTATAATATTTGCAATATATTTCAAGATTTCTTTTTCTAACTCTGATCCAGAAATATCATTTCCATTAATAATTGACTCTATTTTTCTTAAATTTTTATCTACTTTATTATATACTGTTGGAACCAATTCAATTTTTTCTTTTTTAAATATGTCTACGTTCTCCCATGATTGTTCATACTGTAGACAATATATATTTCCTTCCAATTCTTTTGTGAGCCTACCTGCTCTCCCTGATAAATTCCAAAAGTCAATTGAGTTAAATTCTTTATTAAAAATTCTATTATCTAAAATGAAAATATTTTGAGTTGGCATATTGACACCCTCAAGTAATGTGGAAGTGCAAAAAACATTTCTTATAAACTCTTTTTTATATAAATCCTCAACAATATTTCTTATTGCTTGAGGAAGTTTGCCATGATGATAGGCTGCACCTTTTATTAACAGATTTGTTAAATAGTAGTCAGGATGTACATAATCGCTAATATTTTTAGCAGCTTTTATTACAGCATCATTAGGAACAAAATCTGTTTTGAATTCAACAAACTGATTTGCTTTTTCAACAGTTGTACTTTTAAAGTTACAATAGATTAGGTTGTTTTGATTTTCCCCTATTTTTTTAATAAAATCAATATCATTTTTAACAGAAATTATTGATGGAGATATTCCAATAATAATTTCTGTACCATTATAATACTGTTTTATACTCTTTCCAACAATATCTACTAAGTATAAATTTTGAGAAACAGGAGATTCATCTGTATAGTAAAAAGAGTTTCTTGACTTTCGATTGAATAGTTTCAAAAAAATATCTGGGTTTGAAACATTGGGAGATGAAAAATATAATTTAACACCTTTATATTTTTTTTGTGTTTTTTCAATACATGTATACAAGGTAATACTGCGTGCATCATTTAGATTACCTAATTTATGTGCTTCATCAATAAATAAAAAGCCAATAGGGGGTGTATTTTCCTGTGAAAGATAGCTTATCAATCTTTCAGGAGTTAATACAAAAACATAGCTGTAATTTTCTTCAAGAGCAATATCAGTTATATTCGAATTTACAAGAACCTTATATTTGTATCTTTCAAATAACTCTGATAATTCATTTTTTAAATCAATAGAAAATTGATTAATAAGTGCTCTTGTTGGCACTACTATTACAATATTTTCTGGAGGAGAGTTTTTTATTACTTTTTTAATAAATGACTTTATTATGAAAGACTTCCCCATAGAAGTAGGACCAGAAAAACTAAATTCAACACTACTACTTAGTTTTGAAAATAATTTATATTGAGAATCAGTAAAATATAAATTATCACTATCTGGAACTTTCTGAAAAATTTTCTTAAATTCTTCTTCTAATGTCCTAGAGATAGGTATTTCAGCATTATTGTCATTTTTATTTTCTAAATAATTAATAGCAGGAAAATTTCCCAATTTACTAAAAACAGCTTTTGATATTGTCTTATATGTTGGATGATAACAATAAAGTGTAATAGCCACGACTTTATCTGACAGTTAGGGGTTAAAAATAATTGTCAGTTATCCAATATTGTCCTTACTTCCAAAAGTAAGGATTTTTTGTT
>NZ_FOIU01000007.1 GCF_900111495.1 Chryseobacterium wanjuense
AACAAAAAATCCTTACTTTTGGAAGTAAGGACAATATTGGATAACTGACAATTATTTTTAACCCCTAACTGTCAGATAAAGTCGTGGCTATTACAGTTTATTGGTAAAACAGAATTTCAATATTTTAATGGTGTCTCAACGAATCCACTATTTTTATTTAACAAAAATTCGTACTCTACTTTAGACATTCATGCTGAATCACATTCTGCAGATTCACAATCATCAGGTATTGTTTCTATGAATTCTAATAATAATAACTCCTCTTCTCCTATGGCTTCAGGAGATTATATTGGGTATTCTAAAGTTGTTAAAACTGAAAAAGATGCGCAAAATAATATTAATAGTTCAATTGAAAGAAACTATTCCAACATCCCAGACTTCCATTATTTTTTCCAAGAGGGTGTTATTCCAATTAATATGCCTTCCACTAAATCTCCCAATTCAACAGAAAATGGGAAAGTCTTAAGTGAAGTTGTTTATGACTCTTCAATGAATAAAATACAACAAACAGATAATACCTATTCAGAAGTTTATTCTAATGTTTATTATGGTACTTCATTAAGCAGAAATTCAAGATCAGTATGGAATTTTGTTTCCGTAAACAGCTCTTTAATACCACAACAGCATGGTGTAACAGTCTTGGGTTATTATCCAATCTTTTCTAAAGAAAGTTTATTAACTCAATCTATAAAAAAAGAGTATTTAAATAATAAGATTTTTACTACTCAAACTAGCTTTGGATATAATACTTACAATAATTTAAAAGAAGAATCTACTACTTTGCCTAATGGAGAAGTAGATAGAGTTTATCTGTCGTATGCCTTGGATTTATATCAGTTGAATTTATACAATGCTAATATGCATTCTATTCCCTTGCAAAAAGTTATTTATCGAAATCAAGATTATTCGGCTTTCAGGACTAAATATGATGATACTTCTCATTTAAATCCTACATCTGTTCAGGAAACAAGCCAAGTTCAGCCTCCTAACTATATCGCTGAAGCTAAAACAGTAATAAACTATACTCTTTATGACAATAAAGGAAACTTACTTGAATATACGGACGGTCAAAATATTCCGACAACCATTGTATGGGGATATAATCAAACTCTTCCAATTGCCAAAATAGTGGGTGCATTTTATTCATCTATTAGTCAATTTTTGCAGGATATTATTAATAAATCTAATCTTGATACTGATACAACAAGTGAACAAACATTAATTGATGCATTAGATGAACTAAGAAAAAAACCAGAAATGAGTAATTATCAAATTACTACTTATACTCATAACCCTTTGGTTGGTGTGACAAGTATTACACCACCGTCTGGAATTAGAGAAACATATATCTACGATTCATCTAATCGTTTGAAACAGGTAATTGATAGTAATGGAAAAATTTTAAAAGAAAATGAGTATAACTACAAACATTAAAAATACAATAGACATGAAAAAAATATTAATTCCTTTTAATATATTGTTTGTAGCAGTTTTATTTCATGCACAAACAACAACAGAAAATTATATACAAACTAGAACTTATTTAGAACCAGTTACCTCTGGAAGTTCTACAGCAAAACAAATTCAAACTGTTCAATATTTTGATGGATTAGGTAGACCTAAACAGGTAGTAAATGTAAAAGCGAGCCCATCAGGGAGAGACGTTGTTACTCATATTGAATATGATGGCTTTGGAAGACAGGTAAAGGAGTTTCTTCCCGTTCCGCAATCACAATCTTTAAACGGAGCTATTATTCCAGATCCCTTGACAAATGCTACTCAACCCGATATTTATGGCGCAGAAAAAATATATTCAGAAAAGATTTTGGAAAGTTCCCCGATAGATAAAATATTACAACAAAAACAAGTTGGAAATGCTTGGGATAATAAACCTATACAATTTACCTATGATCTTAACATCGATGGAGAGGTAAAGAATTATACCGTAATTACTGTTTGGACTAATAAAACAACAGTAAACACTATAAGTCTTACGGGTACATATAATTCTAATCAGCTATATAAAAATACAGTAACCGATGAAGATGGCAATGCCACAATCGAATTTAAAAATGGAAGAGGACAAACAATTCTCGTTCGCAAAAATGACGGAACTAAAAATGTAGACACCTATTATGTTTATGATAATTATCAGAACTTGGCTTATGTCATTCCTCCCTTGGCTTCAGCATCCTCAACTATTGATCAAACTGTACTGGATAATTTATGTTATCAATATCGCTATGATATTTGGGATAGGCTGATTGAAAAGAAACTTCCAGGAAAAGGTTGGGAGTATATGCTGTATGACAAGCAGGATAGACTTGTAGCAACCCAGGATACTGAACTGAAAAATAAAGGACAATGGTTGTACACCAAATACGACCAGTTTGGAAGAGTTGCCATTACGGGAATTGGAACAGGATACCAGAGAAGTGTGGAGCAGACAACAGTCGACACTTATACATCTAATAATGTTAACAGATTAGCCAGTCCTTTATTTAACAGACAGGGAATGGATGTTTATTACGGAAACCAGGACAGTACATATCCCAATTCAACGAAATGGGTGACTTTATTATCCTTACATTATTATGACTCATATCCTCAATACAGCTTCAATCCTGCTTTTCCTTCAACTATTTTAGGAGAACCAACATTAACCGAAACACCCACAACGGAAGGATTAAGTACCAAAAGCCTTCCTGTAATGAGTTTGGTTAAAAACATTGAAGACGACAACTGGACAAAAAGCTACAGCTATTACGACAAAAAAGGAAGAGCAATAGGAACATACTCCATCAACCATTTGGGTGGATATACCAAAACGGAATCTAAACTGGATTTTGCCGGAGTGGCTTTACAGACAAAAACCTACCACAAAAGGCTCAGCACGGATACCGAAAGAATCATTACTGAAAATTTTGAATATGATGCTCAGAACAGATTAAAGAAACATTATCATCAGGTAGACAGCCAGCCGCAGGAATTGTTGACTGAAAATTCTTATAATGAATTGTCCCAACTAACCAACAAAAAGGTTGGAAACAATCTGCAAAGTATTGATTATGCTTATAACATCAGAGGCTGGATGACCAAAATAAATGATCCGGCGAATTTAGCAGGTAAGTTATTTGGATATAAAATAAAATATAATGAGGTGGAAGGATTACAAACTCCTAACAGCGATTATCCTGGCTTACAGGTAAAACCAAGATACAATGGAAACATTGCTGAAGTAGATTGGAAAACCGCTACTGACCCTAATGATTATTTAAGAAGATATGGTTATGTTTATGATGGTTTAAACAGGCTCTCTGCCGGATTTTACCAAAGAGAAGATAATCCTTCTGCCCAAGAATATTTTGAGAAAATAGATTATGATCTCAACGGAAATATTTTGAATTTAAAAAGATCAGCAGCAAAAGGAGCCAATACTGTAGCTTCACTTATTGATAATCTTACATATACGTACGCAAGAAGCAACAGGCTAAATACTGTTACAGACTCATCTACTGACTATAGAGGGTATCCCGATACATCAGGAGGGACAATAGGCTATAATGACAACGGAAGTATGACCAGTCAGCCGGATAAAGGAATATTACAGATTGATTATAATGTTCTTAATCTTCCGAAATATATTAAGTTCAATCAGTTCATTGAGGGAAGAGGTGGTGCAGTTTATGTAAACTCTACCTACAGTTACAGAGCAGACGGATCCAAAACAGGCAAAGTATACACCTATAAAGATCCGCTGATTAGTAATGCTTTAGCCACCACCACAACAGATTATCTTGATGGTTTCCAATATGAAGCAAAATCGGGAGGAATGGGAGCAACTCCTGTTACCTTACAATTTGTTCCAACAGCTGAAGGGTATTATAATTTTGAAAATAATAAGTATATTTACAGCTATACAGACCATTTGGGAAATGTACGCTTAAGCTACTTTAAAAACACATCTGGCAGCGCAGAAGTTCTTGAAGAAAACAATTACTATCCTTTTGGGATGAAGCATGAAGGCTATAATAATGCTTTGGTTGGAAACCCTGCATATAAATATCAGTATAATGGTAAAGAATATCAAACAGAAACTGGATGGAATGATTATGGTGCAAGGATGTATATGAGTGATATTGGCAGATGGGGTGTTGTTGATCCACTGGCGGAGAAGATGAGAAGGTATAGCCCATATAATTATGCTTTTAATAACCCTTTGAGATTTATTGACCCCGATGGGAGAGCACCACTTGATGACCATTTTAATAAAAACGGGCGTTTTATGTATAGAGATGATAAAAAAACCAATAATATCATTGTACATACGGATCAGGGAAATGCTAAATTATCACAATTAGATTACAGTAAAAAAGGCACAAGAATGGCTGTAAGTAATATAATTGCCCATTATGCAACCCAAAAGGGATTAACTGGATATTATGGAGTAAGTACTAAAATAAAAAACGAAGATACAGGAGCCGTAACGTCTGGACGTAGTAATAATGTATTTTATAACTCTAAACAACTTGCAAAAGGAAGTTATAACAATTTATATGATTTAAGAAATACCTTAGATCATGAAGCAGGAAAAGATGGGCATAAAAATGAAAATAAGAATGGTGAATATACATTTCTTGCGCATGCAAAAGTTTATTTAGGACAGTCTAAAACATCTGACTACGAAAATTCTACTGAAGCAAATCAATATTCTGTTGCTTTTGGCTTTGCACAAAGGTTGTGGAATGCTTATAAAAAAGATGAAATTTCATGGGAAGGTATGGATCCTTATTTAGAAGACTTTAATAGAAATAATACAGGTGGCGTTCAAATATCTACTATCGGAGGGTATGAAGGTGATCCAATGGAAGTTGTTATTAAAAATGACACAAAGCAGTCTATAGCAAAACCAGTTAAAAAAATGACAAATCCACATGATTAAATTTTTAAAATATTTATTTGTCGCAATTGTGTTGACAAGTTGTTCAAGTCCAAGTGATAAAATAAAAAATGTTATTTTATATCAAGACAGTATAGGCTATTGGAATTACGAATGGCCTAGAGAGAGAGCAGAGTTTTATGGCTTTACTTTCAAGTTTTTTAAAGATAATAAGCTTTCCAAATATTCTTATTCGAAAGTTAAAAATAGAAGGTGGCCATTTTCGGATGAAGGCATAGATCAAAGATTGGAATGGGGCATTGCTGATGATTCCATATTAACACTTATGAATTATAATTCACAAATTAAAGTTACGAAATATAATAAGGATACAATTTGGCTTTATGATAAAAAAGATAAGGAAAACTCAATGCTTATTAAAGTTAAAGGAGATTTAAATATCGAAAAATAATTTAATATTGATTGACCACTGCTTGATGCAGTGGTTTATATGTCTATGTTGGAATCATTATTAAATGACACAGAGCAGTCAATAGCAAACCAGTTAAAAAAATGACAAATCCACATGATTAAGTTTTTAAAATATTTATTTGTCACATTTGCATTGACAAGTTGTTTAAGTCCTAGTGATAAAATAAAAGATGTTATTTTATATCAAGACAGTATAGGCTATTGGAATTACGAATGGCCTAGAGAAAGAGCCGATTTTTACGGTTTTACTTTTAAGTTTGGCAAAGATGGTAGTATTTCCAAATATTCATTTGATAAGATTGAAGATAGAAGAACTTTATTTTCAGATTATGGAATAGAACCGAGATTAAAATGGGGTGTTGCTAATGATTCTATATTTACAATTATGAATTACAATTCACAAATTAAAATTATGAGGTATAATAAGAACACAATTTGGATGTATGATAAAGAAAGAAAAAGATCTACCATGTTAATTAAGGTTAAAGGAGATTTGAATATCGAAAAATAATTTAATATTAATAGACCACGGCTTAATGCAGTGGTCTATTAATATTAAAATCATCTAAGAAATATAAGGATAAGTTATACAGAGCAGTAAAAACTGGAAATCTTGAGATAACAGATAATAATGATTATTATCCTTTTGGTATGAACCATATGAAAACGGGGGGGGGGGGTGCCTACTTTGGTGCCGGAAAATATCAGAATTATAAGTACAATGGTAAAGAACTGCAGGAAACAGGGATGGGCGATTACGGATCCAGAATGTATATGGCTGATATTGATAGATGGGGAGTTGTTGATCCACTGGCGGAAAAAATGAAAAGACATAGTCCTTATAATTATGCTTTTAATAATCCAATAAGATTTATTGATCCTGATGGAAGACAAGGAAAAGATATTTTAATACCATATGGAACTGATCCAAAAGATGTGCCTAGTATTGTTTCTAATCTTCAGAAATTAATAAGAGATAAATTAATGACGATGAAAGGAGTTAATGGAAATATTTATGTTTTCATTGATAAATTTCAGAAAGATGGTAAATACGACGCTGGAACTCAATACTCATTTTTGTTAAGCCCTAAAAGTCTAGAAATAACCTTAAATGATTTTGCGGGATATTATAATATTACTAGGTATAATGAAAAAGATTGGAGAAAATAACTTAGTCGTGTTTGTGTCACGTTTCAGAAGTGTTGGTTTTTATTATTAATAGGACTCAACATAGAAAATTTTAAATGAAAATAAGAAAAATAGGCAATCTAAAATGGTTGCCTGTTTATTTTTGGAATAAAAAGAATTTGAAATAATAAGTATATTTACAGCTATACAGACCATTTGGGAAATGTACGCTTAAGCTACTTTAAAAACTCATCTGGCAGCGCAGAAGTTCTTGAAGAAAACAATTATTATCCTTTCGGATTGAAACATGAAGGATATAATGCCTTATCCGGAAATCCTGCTTATAAATATCAATACAATGGCAAGGAACTGCAGGAAAATGGCATGTATGATTACGGCGCAAGGTTTTATATGGCAGATATCGGACGATGGGGTGTCGTAGATCCGCTCGCGGAGAAATCAACAAGGTTTAGTACAAGGAGAGTATCTAGGAAAAGAAGGTAAGTTTAATGTAACCTATGGCGATGAAACAATAGGTAAGGTTGCTCTTTATAAAGATGGAGGATGGTTAAATATGTCTGCTTCAGATCCTGATGATTTTGAAATTCATAATGCTGATGACGATAGCAGTACCAGAAGCCAATATTTTACAAATTATCTTAGTCCTGAAAAGAATTGGGGGGTACAGGTTTTAGATAAACCTTTTACTATTGGATTTGGTGGAGAAGCTACTGTTGGAGCAGGAGTGGGATTTGAAGTCGGCTATTTTAGTGGAAATTATGACAGTGGTCTATATATTAATTTATACAAATCTTATGGATTAAACGCAGGGGCAGGATTTGCTTATAATGAATATACAACAAAAAATGGATATGATCCTCTAACAGCTTCAAATATGAATGGTAAATATTGGAATGCTTCAGGTGGAGTTGGGCCTATTTCTGGAAATTACGGTGAAACCGCATTAAATGATAAAAAACAGAATGTTTCTATGGGAGGTGCAAGTTTATCGTCTGATATTTGGAATTTTTTAAAAAGACCTAAGGTATCTGCAGGAGGCAGTGTACAGTTTGGTACAACATATTCATCAAGACTTAAAAAATTTGGAAACTAATGGCAAAATTTAAAAATATTGCAGGATTCGTAGGATTTATCCTTTTTATTATTGGGTATTTTTTATACAAAGATTATCAAAAAAAAGAACCCCAAAGAAGAATAGAGTCTAACTTAAATGTTAGTTTTCAGGGTAAAATTGATAGTTTGTATATCGACTCTCAAAATCATGGATGGTTAATAATTATTTTATCTAACAGACAAATATTAAGATTCAATGGCTCCGACAAATATATATATCAAAAAAATGATAGTATAGTAAAGAATAAGGGAAAAGACAGTATCTATCTTTATAGAAATGGAGAGGTAAAAACCTACAAATACTAGATATAAAAGAAAAGCACCATTCTCGCGGATTTGTAATCCGTGAGCAACAATAAAGAACCCACCGCAATTGCGGTGGGTTTTGTGTTATAATTCAACGACATTTTATTAGAGGTCTTCAAATTTTTAGCAGTAAGTATTATTTTTTATGTTAATAAATTTTGCGGAAAGAATTAATATATTTACAAGTACAAAGATCATTTAGGAAACGTAAGGGTAAGCTATAAAAAGGGCGAAGGAGGATTTGCTGAAATTACCGATCAGAATGACTATTATCCTTTTGGGATGAATATTCCAAGGGAAGAGAAGGCGATTTTTGGAACAAATAGTTTGTATAATTACAAGTATAACGGAAAGGAATTGCAAGAGACAGGCATGTATGATTATGGGGCGAGATTTTATATGCCTGACCTTGGAAGATGGGGTGTTGTTGATCCACTAGCGGAGAAGATGACTAGACATAGTCCTTATAATTATGCTTTTAATAATCCTTTGAGCTTTATAGATCCCGATGGAAGGGAAGGCACTGGATGGATTAAGTCAGTTGTTGATGGGCAAACATCTTGGACATATGATAAAGATGTTCATTCATTACAGGATGCTAAGGATAAAAAATATACGGGAGTTCAGGAATATCAAGATGCCTTAACAATAACTGGAATAAGTAATGGACAACAAAATTATCAATATACTTTAGATACTTCAGGTGTCGTTACCGACTCTAGTGGTAACTTAATGGCAGAATCTTTCAAAACTGGTGCAGGAACTAACATCGGGGTTAATCCTGATAGTTCGATGTTGTTTTCTATTAGGAATATGCCTTCTATAGGATTAGGAGGAATGGGTGGTGAAATAAAATTCAGCCAAATATATGGGGTAGGATATTCAATAGCAATTGGTTATGTTTCTGCGGATGGCAATAATGGAAGTTCTTTTTATGTAACACCATCTTTTGGTGTTGGGTACGATGTTGGTCCTTCCTTTAGCTTATATTCCGTTAATCAACCAGCAGGACACGATTTTAAAATTGGAGACTTCCAAGGACAAGGAATGAGCTATGGAGTATCTGCATTTTTCTTAAATGGCTCTTATGGGGGCTCAGATTATAACGGAAGTTTTCAGTTTAGTGATACGAATCCAAGTAATTTTGGTTTAAGTAAACAAGGTGCGAAAGGTTATACTACTACAGGTGGTGGAATTAATCCGTTTGGATTTGGCGCATCTTATCAGTATGGAAAAACTCATTTGTTTTGGACTACACCAGCTAAGAAATAAAAAAAAAATTAAATGAAAAAGAGTAATGTGATAATGATTTTAATTGCGTTTGTAGGTTTTATTATTTTATTTACATACTATAATTCTGAAAAAACAGAAACATCTGATTTTTTTAAATCAGATGAAGAGCTTTTTATGAAGAGTTTTTTACCAATAGAAATGAATAAAGAAAAGTATTTGGGAGAAGTTGCAGATAGTTCTAATCATATGAATGCATATATGAATTTTGGGAATGTTTGCTTACCTATGTTAGATCAATGGAAAGATAAAATAAGAATTGGAGATTATGTTTCTAAAAAGAAAGATAGTTTATCACTTTTTATACAAGGAAAAACCAAAAAGTATTATTTACATTTTGATAGTAAAAATTTTGATGGTGCCCCATTGCCTTGTAATTGTTCTAAATTAAGTAAAAATTTTTAAAACAATAAAAGTAAAGCCACTCATTGAGTGGCTTTGTTTATTTAACGTAAGCGTGTTTATTTTTAACATCACGGATAAGAGCATCAAGGGTTAAAAAAATGTAATCCTTGTCTTTTTCTGTAAGTTTGGTAACTTCCTGCAGTTTTTGATATCGAGGATTTTGGAGACGATATTTTTTTCCAAAAGAACATCTGTAGAACCTACAAGATAATCCAAAGAAATCTCCAAAACTTCCGCCAGTTGTATAACCACCTCGATAGACGGTTTTACTTCCTCACGTTCATATCTTCCGATGACAGCACCGTGAACATTTACCAATTTACCCACTTCGTCCTGCGACATCTTTTTATCTTTTCTTACCTCTGTAAGACGCTTACCAAAAGTTATAGACTTCATAAAATAATCCACAGTTAGAAAATTAATTGTATATCTTGTCAAAATAAAAACCAACTCAAATGAGTTGGTTTTTTATAAATATTTTTAGGTTAAATCAAATTCTTTGAACACGAAAACCCTACTCCTTAATCAACTGCTCAAAAGAAGTCGATCCATCTTTCAGCGTGATTTCAAAATAATAATTTCCGGATTTCAGATCAGAAACATTGATTTCATTTCCATTCATTTTTACTGATCTTACTTTTCTTCCTGTAGATTCAAAAATATCAACTAATTTAATTTTATCAGCATTTTTGAAGCTTACGGTTTCTTTGGCAGGGTTAGGATAAAGAACTATTTTTTTACTTTCTGCTGCTACATCATTTGTCGCTAATACTGTAGCAAAGGTTCCATTTGTAACAGCCGTATTCGCAGCTCCTCCATGTGGTGATATCGATAAACCTGCGGAATTTGTAATAACACATTTCGTGGTAATACTATTGGCTGTAGCATAATTAAACTGATAATCATTAGCTCCATCTGCCGTTGTCAAATTACGTTCATAAGACATTGAAACTGTTCCGGCAGATATCGAAGGTGCATTTATTACTGTCCAATCCTGGGTATCTGAATTATAAACTCCAATACCGCCAAGATTCCTGTCATTAAATCCAACATCACTATATGTTAAAGCATCTGTAGGAGCTCCGGACATACCCGAATTGGCTGCACTTCTAAAAGTAAATCCAAACCATCTGTCAGAAGGCCCTGTTAAATCTAATCTCACTTTGTTCGTGGTATTGTTTAAAGTAATATTAGCCGTTACCGATCTTGTGCCGACCGTACACGTCATAACTCCTGTAGATTTTAGTTGAGAAGTTCCCCAAAATCCTACAATTAATAGTAAAGAAGATAATACTTGTTTCATACTTAATTTTTTAATAAGTTAATAATTTCGTGATTTTTAGAGAAGATGGCATATTCAAAAGCTGTTTTTCCTTGCTTATCTGCCAAGTCTTTATTTGCTTTATATTCTAGTAGTATTTTTACCAAATCTTTGTCCTGAAGCTGAACTGCATAAATTAAGGGAGTCACCCCATTACTATCTGCAAGATTGGCGTTGGCACCATTTGCCAGTAATTTCTGAGTGAGTTCTTTGTTACTTTTAAAAACCGAAGCAGTAAGTGCAGATCCCTGAGCACTACCATAATTAATATCTTTCACATTATCCATCAAAAACTTAGCCACTTCCACGTTGCCTCTGTAGCATGCCAGAATCAGTGGTGAGAAGCCTTGGTCATTGGTTTGATTGATAATATCCGGGTTCTGTTTCATCAGTTCTTTTACTTCAGTTACAGTACCGGTTCTGGCAATATCAAAAATAGATTTTGCTTTTTCCTGAGCAGAAACAAATCCAAAACTCAGAAAAAGACTCATCATTAGAATCAGATTTTTCATTGTTTTGAAAGGACATAATTATATTGAACATTTACACTTTCTGCGATCTTTTTGGTTACCATTTTAGGAATCTTTACATTATGATCTGCAGGTCTTGCAACAAATCCTCCGGTCATATAGATCTTTCCGTCTTTGGCGTAGATCGTTGCGGTTGAAGTATACGCTTTTTCAACACCATGGAAATTCAGAGTTCCCTGAACCGTATATTTCTGGGGACTTGCAGAAAGTTTATTTTTATCAAAATTCACAACTTTTCCCGTAAAGGTCGTTTTTGGATATTTTGCAGTTTCAGCATAACTTTCGTTGAAGTGCTCTTCCATCAATTTTGTTTTAAAATGGAAATTTTTAACTACAGAAACCGAAGCAAAATCCCCGGTATCAGCATTAATGACAGCCACATTGTTGTCATCCTGTGCATACACATCTTCAAATAAAGGTACAGATGCTTCGAACGTTACTTTTCCTGTTTTAGACATATATTTTTGAGCTAAAGCAAGGTTGGTAAAAAGCAACGAAACAATGAGTAATACTAGCTTTTTCATATTAATTCTTTTTAATTTTCGATAAGCCCGTCGGCTTTCCATTTGGTGAAAATATTGATTTGTGATGGTGATAATGCTCCGCCTTGAGGCATTTTCAGAGGATCTCCGTTGGGTCTTTGTATCCTGTCTAAAATATTATCAATGTGAGTTTTCACTTGATCATAGCTTGTCCAGGGCTGGAACGAAGCGGGACCTCCTGCTGAATGGCATCCAATACAATTGGCTTCGATAATGGGTTTCACATCTTTGGTATATGTTACCTGCTCTACAATAGGAGTATTGTCTGAGATCTCTTCATAGGTTCTGCTTTCACAAGCAACCAGTAAAACTGCCGATGAAAATATGTACATTAATTTTTTCATAATTAAAAAACTCTATAAAGATTAAACCCAAAGAAAATCTGTCCTTTTCCCCATCTTCCGGTGGCATTGGTAAGATAACCAATATCTGAGTTGAGCTGGGAATTGGTAAATAAAAGCTGGAAAACGTGTCCCCCGGTTTCTATATCCATCCCCAAAGACAGAGGATTTTTATAAAAACTGTGATTGTCGAAATTCACAAAATACTCTGCGTTGATCGAAATTCTTTTCGATACTTTGTAACGTCCTCCCAAACCTGTCAGGAACTGATTTTTGTCCTCAATGGCAGGGTCGTAAAGGTTTTTGTGAACATAAGAAGGGCTCAGCTGCAAAGAAAAATTGTCGCTGAATCTTCTTGAAATTAAAGCCTGAGTAAGGTAAGAAAGCCTGTCCCCGAACTGTAGATGCGGATAATTGTCTTTGCTAAGGTCTGTATTTACAGCCAAAACATTGTATCCCACGATATCAACTGGGAAGTTTTCACTTTGCTTTACCAGTTTATACTTGGCACCGCCTTCAAAAGTTTTCAGGTTGGTTTCCCGGGAAAGGCTCAATGAAAGCCCGTCGGTAACGCCATAGATAACACCCAATTTCGTTGAAGCATCATCCAGCCCGAAAAAATCTTTGAATCCTTTGCTTACATCCCCAAAACGGTGTGCCACAACGATATACCACTCGTTTTTTGCGGTGAGTTTGGTAGATTGCCCCGTGACAATCTGCAGCGCCTTGAAGGCGGGTTGGGAAGTTTCGGTGTTAGTTTTAATGGTGTCAATATCTTTCAACAGATCCTCCTGAGCAAAGGTGAGACCTGAAGCAAACATCGACAAAAATAAGAGAGTTTTTGTCATACACTTTCAAATTAGAATATTAGTCTCACAAACTTATAGACTTATGCCTGCAAAAACGTGTGATAAAAGTCACCGACTGCATAGTTTTTATCAATCATAATATTAAAACCGTTAAAACAATTATATTAGCCTAGTCTAACATTTTCATTTACAGGTATTTTTATCCCTTCTTTTGTTTGAATAAGCTCGCCTTCATTTTCCACTTTTTTCAATACTCGGCTCACAACTTCCCTGGAAGTTCCCAGATTACTGGCAATTTCGCGGTGTGTAAGCTTAACAGGATTGTTTCCTGTGATCAAAATCTGCTGCTTGATGTAGTTGATCACTCTCTTGTCGAGCCTGTGAAAAACGGCGTCATTCACCATATTCATGATATCAGAGAATCTTTTGTCGTATTCGTAGTAAAAAAGTTTATTAATTTCAGGAAATTTGATCAGCCACTCGTGCACCACAGAAACCGGAATCAGTAATACTTCAGAATCTTCTTCCGCCACAGCATATACCCTGCTTACGCAATCTGTAAAAATGGAAGAAAAAGTCATCAAGCAGCTGTCATTCATCCTTATATAGTAATAAATGAGTTCTCTCCCGTCGTTTAAAGTAAAAACTTTTATGGAACCTTTGATCAAAAAAGGAACAAATTTATTTTTCTGCCCTTCTCTGATAATTTCAGTTTTTGCTTTAATATCAGTAATCACAGCATGTTTGTTGAGCTCTTTTGAAAAATCTTCACCCAAAAAACCGAATTTATTAAGAATAAATTGATTATTTATCATATCCGTTATATCATATCTATAAACAAATATATAAAATTGAAGAATTGATATACCATATTTTTTTATTTATTAAAATGATTTAATGATAAGAAGAGCTTTACCGGAATAATTTTAACAATATGTTTGTCTCAATTTTGTTTACAATTTTTATTTGAAGCTTTTTCCCGCTTTTCTCTGCAATCTTTTTTTTCAAAAAAGGATTTTCGTTTCAATCGGGGCTAGGGTTGCAGTCATTTTCTCAGGATCCGTCATTGCGAGCAAAGCGAAGCAATCTCAAACATCAGTTTTGCAAAGTTTCTCATCCTAAAACCTTTACAACGTCAAAGATTCTAAGCTCGAATTTTTAATTTTCTTTAATCCTATGTTGAGATACTTCCAGCATGACAAACTATGAGCCTCACATGCGAAATACCGTTAGTTATTTTCCTGGCTGAAAGGCACAAAAAAATGCCCCAATCGAAATTGAGGCATTCTTTATTTATGATTAAGAAAAATCTTAAGCGTTTACGTTGTTTCCTCCTAATACGAAAGGCTCAACTTCTTTGATTTCTCCGAATTGTTGCTCATAGTTAGCAATGTTTTGTTGAAGAGCAGAAAGTACTCTTTTAGCGTGAAGTGGAGCAAGGATAACTCTTGATCTTACTTTAGCTTGTTGTACACCCGGCATTAATTGGATGAAATCTACTACGAATTCAGATGGAGAGTGGTTTACCAAAGCCAAGTTAGCATAGATACCAGCAGCTACCATTTCGTTTAATTCGATGTTGATGTTTCCGTCTTGTGGATTTTGATTGTTGTCCATTTTATTGTTTAAAGTTTTAAGTTCAGTGTTCAAAGTTAAGGAAAAAGTTGATAAACCTTAAGCCTTATACTTTGAACCTTGAACAAATTTATATTAATTTTAGTTAAGATCTTCGAATTCTTTCTTAGAACCTACGATCACACTCTGATATTCTTTAAGACCGGTACCTGCAGGAATTCTGTGTCCTACAATTACGTTTTCTTTAAGACCGTTCAGTTCGTCTACTTTACCAGCAACTGCAGCTTCGTTTAGAACCTTCGTTGTTTCCTGGAATGATGCGGCAGACATAAACGATTTAGTTTGAAGAGCGGCTCTTGTAATACCTTGAAGTACAGGCGTTGCTGTAGCCGGTAAAGCTTCTCTTACTTCTACTAAAGCTTGGTCTTCACGCTTCAACTTAGAGTTTTCGTCTCTCAGTTCTCTTGCCGTAATCATCTGACCTGGCTTGAAGATTTTAGAATCTCCAGCCTCAACAACTACTTTAAGACCGAATACTCTGTTGTTCTCTTCCAAGAAATCATACTTGTGCTCAAGAGCTCCTTCAAGGAATTGAGTATCACCTCCGTCAACGATAGATACTTTGGTCATCATCTGTCTTACGATGATTTCGAAGTGCTTGTCGTCGATTTTTACCCCTTGCAGACGGTAAACTTCCTGAATTTCGTTTACTAAATATTCCTGAACAGCAGTTGGACCTTTAATTCTTAAGATATCTTCCGGTGTGATAGAACCGTCAGAAAGTGGTGCTCCCGCTCTTACGAAGTCATTCTCCTGAACAAGGATCTGGTTTGATAATTTAACTAAATAAATTTTTCTTTCCCCAGTTTTAGCTTCTACGATAAGTTCTCTGTTACCTCTCTTGATTTTTCCGTAAGAAACTACCCCATCGATTTCTGTAACAACCGCCGGGTTTGAAGGGTTTCTTGCTTCGAACAATTCGGTAACTCTCGGAAGACCTCCGGTGATATCCCCTGCTTTTGCAGATTTTCTCGGGATTTTGATTAAGACTTTACCAGCCTTAATTTTTTCACCATCGTTTACCATTAAGTGGGCTCCTACCGGTAAGTTGTATGCTTTTTGCTCAACACCTTTAGAATCTACCACCTTCAGAGTAGGTACGGCTTTCTTATTTCTAGATTCAGAGATTACTTTCTCTTCGAATCCTGTCTGTTCGTCAATTTCCAACTGGAATGAAATACCCTGGATGATATCCTCGTATTCTACCTTACCGGCAGTTTCTGCAATGATAACCGCGTTATACGGATCCCATCTACAGATAACATCACCTTTTTTCACTTTATCACCTGGTTTTACAGCTAATATCGATCCGTAAGGTACGTTGGCAATCATCAATGGAGTTCTGGATTCGTTGTCAGCAACTAATCTGAATTCCGTAGAACGAGATACTACCACCTCAGCAGTTTTACCATTTTCATCTTCAGAAGTAATGGTTCTTACCTCATCCATTTCAACGATACCATCTCTTCTTGCAACAATGGAAGGGTTTTCAGAAACGTTACCTGCAGTACCCCCTTGGTGGAAGGTTCTCAACGTAAGCTGAGTTCCCGGTTCCCCAATTGACTGAGCTGCAATTACACCTACCGCTTCACCCATGTGGATGGTTTTACCTGTTGCCAGGTTTCTACCGTAACATTTTGCACAGATCCCTTTCTTAGCTTCACAAGTAAGTGGTGAACGAACTTCAACCGCTTCCAGACCAGCTTCTTCAATTCTCTTGGCAAATGCTTCAATGATTACCTGATCTGCTTCAATGATTAATTCATCACTTTCAGGATCATAGATATTATGAAGGGAAACTCTACCTAAGATTCTTTCAGAGATTCTTTCAACGATCTCGTCATTTTTCTTAAGGGCAGTAACTTCCGTACCTCTTAAAGTACCACAATCATCCTCAGTAACGATAACGTCCTGAGCAACGTCTACCAATCTTCTCGTTAAGTAACCTGCATCGGCAGTCTTAAGAGCGGTATCCGCAAGACCTTTACGTGCACCGTGGGTAGAGATAAAGTACTCAAGGATGGAAAGACCTTCTTTAAAGTTTGCAACGATCGGGTTTTCGATGATCTCCGCACCGGTAGAACCAGCTTTTTGCGGTTTAGCCATCAACCCTCTCATCCCTGACAACTGACGGATCTGTTCCTTAGAACCCCTCGCTCCAGAGTCAAGCATCATATATACAGAGTTGAATCCACCTTGGTCAGACTTCATTCTGCTCATGATCATCTCAGTTAATCCTGCGTTGGTGTTTGTCCAAACGTCGATTACCTGGTTATAACGTTCTGTGTCTGTGATAAGACCCATGTTATAGTTTGCTCTAATTTCGTCTACATTTTCTACAGCCTGAGCAATCATTTGCTTTTTCTCAACAGGAACCACGATGTCTCCTAATGAGAACGAAAGACCTCCTCTGAATGCGTTTGAATAACCTAAGTCTTTCATTGCATCCAGGAACTTCACAGTTGTAGGGAAGTCTGTTTCAGCAAGGATCTTACCGATAACGTTTCTTAATGATTTCTTCGTAAGAAGTTCATTAATATATCCTACTTTCTTAGGTACAATCTGGTTGAATAGAATTCTACCTACAGAAGTTTCAATTAATCTTGTTACTAATTCCCCGTCTTCTTTTACAGGAAGTCTACATCTTACCTTAGCATTTAAAGAAACTCTACCTTCAGCATAAGCGATTTCCGCTTCTTCAGGAGAATAGAATGCCAAGCCTTCACCTTTTACTTTGTAATCTTCTGTAGAGCTTGCTTCTTTAGTCATGAAATAAAGACCAAGAACCATGTCCTGAGAAGGTACCGTAATCGGAGAACCGTTTGCAGGGTTCAAGATGTTTTGAGAACCTAACATCAATAACTGAGCTTCAAGGATCGCTTCAGGACCTAACGGTAAATGTACCGCCATCTGGTCACCGTCGAAATCGGCGTTGAAGGCTGTTGTTACTAATGGGTGTAGCTGGATTGCCTTACCTTCGATCATCTTAGGTTGGAAAGCCTGGATCCCCAGTCTGTGAAGCGTAGGTGCTCTGTTCAGTAGAACAGGGTGACCTTTCATCACGTTTTCTAGGATATCATATACTACCGGTTCTTTTCTATCAATAATTCTCTTTGCAGATTTTACTGTTTTTACAATCCCTCTTTCAATTAGTTTTCTAATGATAAACGGTTTGTACAATTCCGCAGCCATATCTTTAGGAATACCACACTCGTGAAGCTGTAAGTTTGGACCTACAACAATTACCGAACGTGCAGAGTAGTCTACCCTTTTCCCTAATAAGTTCTGACGGAAACGACCTTGCTTACCTTTCAATGAATCTGAAAGTGATTTTAATGGTCTGTTTGATTCAGATTTTACGGCAGAAGATTTTCTTGTATTATCAAATAATGAATCTACTGATTCCTGAAGCATACGCTTCTCGTTTCTCAAGATTACTTCCGGAGCTTTGATCTCCAATAATCTCTTCAAACGGTTGTTTCTGATAATTACTCTTCTATAAAGGTCATTCAAATCGGAAGTTGCGAAACGTCCACCATCCAACGGAACCAATGGTCTTAGTTCTGGTGGTATAACCGGAAGTACACGCATGATCATCCACTCAGGCTTGTTGATCATTCTTGTATTGGCACCTCTCAATGCTTCTACAACGTTCAATCTTTTTAAAGCCTCAGTTCTTCTTTGTTTTGAACCTTCGTTGTGAGCTTTGTGTCTCAAATCGAAAGACAATGCATCAAGATCGATTCTTTTTAATAGATCTTCCACAGCTTCAGCACCCATTCTGGCGATGAATTTGTTTGGATCAGAATCATCAAGATACTGGTTTTCAACAGGAAGAGTTTCCATGATATCAAGGTACTCTTCTTCTGTTAAGAATTCCATATGTTCAAAATCAGAACCATCTAATTTTTTAGCAATACCCTGCTGAATCACCACATATCTTTCGTAGTAGATGATCATGTCTAATTTCTTAGAAGGAATTCCTAAAAGGTATCCGATTTTGTTTGGCAATGAACGGAAATACCAAATGTGCGCAATTGGAACAACAAGGTTGATGTGCCCGATTCTCTCTCTTCTTACTTTTTTCTCAGTAACTTCTACTCCACAACGGTCACAAACGATCCCTTTGTAACGAATTCTCTTGTATTTTCCACAAGCACATTCGTAATCCTTTACAGGACCAAAGATTTTCTCACAGAACAACCCGTCTCTTTCAGGCTTGTGCGTTCTGTAGTTAATAGTTTCCGGCTTTAAAACTTCCCCTCTCGACTCCTGAAGAATCGATTCCGGTGAAGCTAAACCGATGGTTATTTTATTAAATCTACTTGATTTATTTTTATTTGACATTTTTTAGATTTTAGATTTTGGATTATAAACTTCGGATTCAAATTCTGAAATGATTCAAAATTCAACATTCAAAATTTAAAATTATTCCTCTAGTCTTACGTCAAGTCCAAGACCTTGTAACTCGTGAAGTAATACATTGAATGATTCCGGAATACCTGGTTCAGGCATAGATTCACCTTTTGCAATAGCTTCATAAGTTTTCGCTCTACCAATCACGTCATCCGACTTCACAGTCAGGATTTCTCTCAAGATATTTGATGCCCCGAATGCTTCAAGAGCCCAAACCTCCATCTCTCCGAATCTCTGCCCTCCGAACTGAGCTTTACCTCCTAACGGCTGCTGAGTAATCAATGAGTAAGGACCGATAGAACGTGCGTGCATCTTATCATCAACCATGTGTCCCAGTTTCAGCATATAGATTACACCCACAGTAGCCGGCTGAGTAAATCTTTCTCCGGTACCACCATCATAAAGGTGAGTGTTTCCGAATTTAGGAAGACCTGCTTTCTCTGTGTATTCAGTGATCTGATCAAGGCTTGCTCCATCGAAGATTGGTGTAGCGAACGTCATCCCTAATTTCTGACCAGCCCATCCAAGAACTGTTTCATAAATCTGTCCGATGTTCATACGAGAAGGTACCCCAAGTGGATTCAATACGATATCTACCGGTGTTCCGTCTTCCAGGAATGGCATATCTTCTTCACGAACGATTCTCGAAACGATACCTTTGTTACCGTGACGTCCTGCCATTTTATCCCCTACATTCAGTTTACGTTTCTTAGCGATGTAAACTTTAGCCAGCTTCATGATACCTGCCGGAAGCTCATCCCCGATTGAAATTGCAAATTTCTCACGGTTTTTCACCCCTTGAATATCGTTGTACTTGATTTTGTAGTTGTGAATTAATTGTTTGATTAATTCATTTTTATCAGCGTCAACAGTCCAGTCTGAACCACTAACGTTTACGTAATCTTCAACTGAAGTCAATAATTTGTGAGTGAACTTCACACCTTTACCGATGATTTCTTCATCAAGGTCATTTTTCACCCCTTGAGAAGTTTTACCGCTTACCAGTGTATTTAATTTTTCAATTAAAGTGTTTCTCAGATCATCAAACTTAGCCTTGTAAGTGTTTTCAATCTCTTCAAGCTTAAGTTTTTCTTCAGTTCTTTTCTTTTTATCTTTAATATTTCTTGAGAACAATTTCTTGTCGATCACAACACCTCTTAGTGATGAATCCGCTTTCAATGAAGCATCTTTCACATCACCGGCCTTGTCACCGAAGATCGCTCTTAGAAGTTTTTCTTCAGGAGTCGGGTCAGATTCACCTTTTGGAGTGATCTTACCGATCATAATATCTCCAGGCTTCACTTCAGCACCGATTCTGATCATACCGTTTTCGTCAAGATCTTTAGTAGCTTCTTCAGAAACGTTCGGAATATCTGCTGTAAGCTCTTCCATACCTAATTTGGTATCACGAACCTCAAGAGAATATTCATCTACGTGGATTGAAGTAAACCAGTCTTCACGTACAACTTTTTCGTTGATCACGATCGCATCCTCGAAGTTGTATCCTTTCCAAGGCATGAAGGCAACCACTAAGTTTCTACCAAGAGCCAATTCTCCGTTTTCAGTAGCATATCCGTCGCAAAGTACCTGTCCTTTTTCCACAACATCACCTACTCTTACGTTTGGTCTTAGTGTAATAGTTGTACTTTGGTTGGTTTTTCTAAACTTAGTCAAGTTATATGTTTTCGTAGCAGACTCGAATTGTACTAAATCTTCGTCTTCACTTCTTTCATATTTAATTACAATTCTGTCAGCATCTACATACTCTACAGTACCTGTACCTTCAGCATTGATCAAAATTCTTGAATCTTTCGCAACCTGCTGTTCCAGACCTGTACCTACGATTGGAGCTTGAGGCTTCAATAGAGGAACTGCCTGACGCATCATGTTTGATCCCATCAATGCACGGTTCGCATCATCATGCTCCAAGAAAGGAATCAATGAAGCTGAGATACCGGAAATCTGGTTTGGTGCAACGTCGATAAGGTCAACCTGTTGAGGCTCCACTACCGGATAGTCACCATCTAATCTTGCGATAATTCTGTCTGTTTCGAATTCACCGTTGTCGCTCAATTCAACGTTTGCCTGAGCAATTACCTTAGCTTCTTCGTCTTCCGCATTTAAATAGATAGGATCTGCATTAAGATCGATTTTACCGTTATCTACCTTTCTATATGGAGTTTCGATGAAACCTAAGTTGTTGATTTTAGCATAAATACCTAAAGATGAAATCAAACCGATGTTTGGTCCTTCCGGAGTTTCAATCGGACAAATTCTTCCGTAGTGGGTATGGTGAACGTCTCGAACCTCGAAACCTGCTCTTTCTCTTGATAAACCACCAGGTCCTAGAGCAGAAAGTCTACGCTTATGCGTGATTTCTGAAAGCGGGTTGGTTTGGTCCATAAACTGAGAAAGCTGGTTGGTACCAAAGAACGAGTTAATAACTGATGTTAAAGTTTTAGCATTAACAAGATCAAGCGGAGTAAAGATTTCGTTATCTCTAACGTTCATTCTTTCCTTGATTGTTCTTGCAATTCTTGAAAGACCTACACCGAACTGTCCTGCCAATTGCTCACCAACAGTTTTAATTCTTCTGTTTGATAAGTGGTCGATATCATCAACCTCAGCTTTAGAATTTACAAGCTCGATCAAGTGTCTTACGATCGCAATGATATCTTCTTTTGTAAGAACCTCAGTAGTAGTCGGGATGTTTAGACCTAACTTTTTGTTTAGTCTGTAACGTCCAACTTCACCAAGAGAATATCTTTGCTCAGAGAAGAATAATTTTTCAATGATTCCTCTTGCGGTTTCCTCATCTGGTGGATCTGCATTTCTTAACTGACGATAGATGTACTCTACCGCTTCTTTTTCAGAGTTGGTAGGGTCTTTTTGTAATGTATTCTGGATGATAGAGAATTCGTTGCTGTTTTCTTTGTGAATCAAAATAGACTTCACACCAGCATCAAGAATAAGATCTAAATGTTCTTTTTCAAGAATTGTTTCTCTGTCTAGGATGATCTCGTTTCTTTCGATAGAAACTACCTCACCTGTATCTTCGTCTACGAAATCCTCGAACCAAGTGTTCAATACTCTCGCAGCCAATGTTCTTCCTTCCACTTTTTTAAGGGCAGCCTTAGAAACTTTCACTTCTTCAGCAAGGTCGAAGATCTGAAGGATATCCTTATCAGATTCGTAACCGATAGCTCTTAATAAAGTAGTTAATGGTAATTTTTTCTTACGGTCGATATACGCGTACATTACGCTGTTGATATCTGTTGTAAATTCCATCCAAGATCCTTTGAAAGGGATAATTCTTGAATAGTACAATTTGGTTCCGTTTGCGTGGTAAGTTTGTCCGAAGAATACACCAGGTGAACGGTGAAGCTGCGTAACGATAACTCTCTCAGCACCATTGATGATGAAAGATCCACTAGGCGTCATGTAAGGAACCGGGCCTAAGTATACATCCTGAACCACCGTCTGGAAATCCTCGTGCTCAGGGTCTGTACAATACAATTTAAGTCTTGCTTTTAGAGGAACTGAATATGTCAATCCTCTTTCCACACACTCGTCGATTGAATAACGTGGAGAATCTACCAGGTAATCTAAAAACTCTAGTACAAACTGGTTTCTAGAATCCGTAATCGGGAAGTTTTCCTGAAAAGTCTTGTATAGACCTTCATCTCTTCTGTCTTCAGGAAGCGTATCAAGCTGGAAAAACTCTTTAAAAGACTCGATCTGGATATCCAGGAAGTCAGGAGTAATAATTTTTCCTTTAGCTGATGAGAAATTAATTCTCGGTGTTCCCTTAGTTGTTACTGTTGTTTTACTCATAAAACTTTTAAGAAAGGGTTAAAAAATATTTTGTTTTTTAAAAAAATATCAGAAAAGAACAAGAAACAAGGTAAAAGTAAGAAGGTAAAAGTGTTTTTGGCGCTTCACGAAAGACCTTGGGCTTCTTTTAACTCTGTACTTGGCTCTTTCTAACTGCAACACTGGTATATCTTTTCACAGCGTAATGCAAAATATTTTTATTACTTTTGAGGCAGAGATTTGCCATAACATCTATATACACAAAATCCCTTTCATAGTTTTCACATGAAAGAGTTGATTTTCAATATTTTACAGATTTATGTACAATTATTCGCGCCAAAAGAGACTGCAAATTTACAAAATATTATCCACATTCACAAATAAATTCTTTCATTCTGAAGCAATTACGTGTTAAAGCAAGTTAAAATTTGCTGTCGATGGAATTTGATTTTTTATTAATAAAAATTATTGTTATTCATCAGCCTTGTCAAGGTTTTCCATAGAAGAAAATTAATCCAAATTATTCTTATTTAATAAAAAAACAAAAAAAGCCACCCTTTCGGATGGCTAAACAGTAGAAACGCTGCTTTTGAAAATTATTTCACGATAACCTTATATGACTTAACTGTCGTTTTTGTTTCTACTTTTATGATATACATACCTGTCGGCAATGAAGAAGTGTTTACTTCAGCATCTCCTGAGAATTTGCCTGATTTGATTAACTGCCCCTGAGCAGAGAACATGGTATATGTTCCTTCTTCGCCTGATTTGATATTCAGGTTTTCACCCGCTTTTACTGGGTTCGGATATACTTTGATATCATTCACAACAGATTTCACTTCCGATTCGGAAACTGATTTTGCCATCAATCCGCTGTTTTTAGCAAAAGAAGCGTAAGGGGAAAGTGGTGAGTCCGGAGAACCTTTTTTCACAAGATCGGTATCTACAACCGCCTGAATACCATCTGCATCTGCATCGTTAATTCTCGAAATGAATCCACCACCAAGATCATCCAGATTATCTTTTCCGATGGCATACAGATCAAAGTCAACAGCGTTAGATTTTAAATCTATAAAATCGGGTTTATCATCTCCGTCTGTATTTTTCAAAGGATATTTCATGATTCCTGAATCCGGTGAAGTTTCCAGAATATCTGCAATTCCGTTATTTCCTGTGGCTACATTAGCATCAATCACTCCATTATGATCCGTATCAATCTGATTAATCACAGAAGTCGGGATTCCTGATTCGAATAAGTCTAAAATTCCGTCGTTATCAGAATCCAGATCAAGATAACTTGAAACGCCGTCCCCTAATTCTGCAACAATTAATTTATCACCATCCACATCATCATCTTCAAATTTTCCGTTACCGTTCAAATCTTCCAACGCATCAGGAATTCCGTCATTATCAGAGTCTCCGTCGCATGCATCAGCGATTCCGTCTCCGTCGCCATCTAAAATCGGAGATTTGTCGTTGACTGCAGAACAGCCTTCAGCGCAATCCGGAATACCATTTCCATTATTATCAATACTGTCATTTCCATTCGGGCATTGATCGTTGCAATTCGGAACGCCATCCTGATCATCATCCAACTGAACAAAAGCATTATAAATGTAATATTGCTGAGCCAGTGTAATTCCGATTCCGGGATTGATCTCAATTTTCATTCTGTCAAACGGTTTTGTAGCCATAAAGCCTACATAAAACTGATTGGAAGCCGAAGTAATGAACTGCCCGCTGAATAATCCGCCGGCAGTTCGGGATTCTGTGGCTGTCGTGCCTTTATAGAAAGTAATGGTGATATAGTCTAAAGCATTAATGGTGAATAAATTAGCGCTTTTCGTTAAGGTAAAACCTCCGAAAGTTCCCGCAGGATAATCTCCTGTGTTGCTTTTTACCGTTAATCTTACCGTCGGAATTAAAAGATTAATGGGAGAAAAATTTACCGTAGAAAAATTTGAAGTGTTTGTATCCACCACATTTCCTGTATTGGTAATATTCGTTAATCCGAACAGTGTTCCTGAAGCGCCCGTCCATGATGCTCCCGGAACAATATCGCCCAATCTGGAAGTTCCGGAAGTCTGAATATATTCGTTGCAATCACAGCCCTGCGGCTCTTCAAATGCGTAGAAAACTTTCAAAGAACCGAAGTTTACTCCAATTGTTTGAGTGACTTTTAATCTAACTTCATTAAAAGGTTTAGTCGTCGTAAGGGAAATTTTTTGTTTGTTGGAACCAAATCTTAATACTTTAATATTAATCAGTCCCCCTCCATCAGATAAGTTTTTAGAATCTTGCAGCTGCCCGAATAAATAGGTTTCAATAGTAATATTTTTCAAAAATTCTGCGCTTAATAATTTGCCCTGATCGTCGGGTTCAATGACAAAACCAGCTTTGTTTCCGGCAGGATACACCTGGTTTTTATCCAAAACACCAACGGAATAAGACCCTAATAATCCGGCTGGCAAAACGATTGATCCGTATGAATTTTTATCGCCGTCTCCAATTTTTTCTCTGTTATTGACATAAGAAAGCGGTGCCAGAAAACTGCTGCTTCCCGAAACATTTCCATCTACCCCGCTTCCGGCGATGATATCGTCACAAATTCCGTTATTGTCAACAGGAACTTTGTTGGGATCAAAGGCAAAAGCATAATAAATATTCAAAGCACTGAATACAGAAAGTACATTTACCTGATACAATCTTACTTCGTCAAAAGCTTTGGTTGTTTTAAAATGTAAAAAGATTCTTGTTTTTGTACCTCCGAAAGCCGGAACCGACAATAAAGTCGAGCTGTTTGAACTTTCCTGAAGAACTCCCGCTTTATAGGTACTGATCCTTAAATTGCTTAAAAAACTTGCAGTAATTACGCTTGTTCCTAAATCTACATTAAACCCCGTAATGAAACCGGCTGGATAAGTTGTATTTGTATTTTTCACAGAAATTCCGTTTCCGCTTACCAATGTAGCAAAACTTCCCATGCTTACGCTGTTATCAAGATTGGCATCGATAACAGGATTCATGCTGCCGTTGTAGCAGGCAAGACAAATTCCGCTTCCGTTGACAGGTTTTGCTTCCACACCCATCCCACGAATCGGTGTGTACCCTTGTCCGAAAGCCACCACAGACATTGCCAAAAGCATCAGCAAAGCCGTAATTTTCCCGAATAATTTTTTTGTCATTTTCTTATTGTTTTTTTTATGTTAGAGTTTGTGTTGTTTTTAAAGCTGCTGCCAAGCATAGACTCCCGCTGAAATTTTACAGCCATAGAAGTTGCCTGTAGTTCCTGTTTTACCATAGACGATGGTTCCTTCGTTGCTGGCGTTGCAGTCTGTTGAAGTTGGAGGATTGGCTGTTGCCGGTTTTATTAAAATACCTTTACTCACTTCCAAATCCGGAATATTGGTCGCACTTGGAGTCATATTGATTCCCACATCAGTAATTGCCGTTCCAATGGCGCCCTGCCCTGAAAAAGCGTGAGCTGTATTGGCGTACACCGTTTGATTGGCAATCGTTGCACTAGCACTCAAACCAAAAGCAATTGCTCCTGCGGCACCGCTTGCTGTGTTGGCATTTCCGAAAGCATAATTATTGGTGGAAACATTATTCCCTGTTCCGAAGGCAAAACCTCCTGAATTGACATTTGAATTTCCTACATTGATTCCACTTACATTTGCGCCGGAAGTACCATTATTATTACCTAAAACCACTGTATTGGCTCCTGTTGCAAAGTTTGAGTTACCGATCACTTTTGCCCCGCTTGCCGCAGTATTACCGGCTCCGATGGCAACTCCCGGAAAATTGGCAGCCTGCGCTGCTACTGTATTTTCTCTTCCTAAAGCTACGTTTGATGAAGTAGTGTTGGATAATGTATTATTCGATCCCCAGGTTATGGAAGCATAAGGTGTTGAAGCATTGGCGTTTCCTCCTCTCAAAGTTCCGTTCACATCAAGGATTGCTTTTACGGAATTATTGGTAGCAATAACCAAATTCTGATTATCCGTTGTTCCTAAAAAGTTTCCGGATGAAATTGCAGTTCCCAATGCTGCAGTAGTTGTCGTTGTCCCGATACTTCCCGAGTTTCCCGTAGTTCTCCAATCTGAAGACTGTGCCGGAGTCGACTGTATCCAAACTGCTCCGTCGAAATAGTAATATCCCGAAGCCGTTACATTAATTGTCTGCCCTGCCGGAGAAGTATCCGCGGCGGTTACATACACTAAAGCCCCGGTTTGAGCCGTAGTGTAGTTTTTTGCTCTTAGCTGATTTCCTGTAAGTCTTGGTGCTATAATCCCGTCAAGCTTAGCAATGTTAGTTGGAAATCCGACCACATCCAGGGTAGCTTGTCCTAAATTAGTATTAATACCAACTTGTGCGTTCACCAGAAATCCGGTAAAAACAAGAGCTGTGAATCCGAATAATTTGTTTTTCATTTGCTTAATGATATTTGTTGTTTTTTTGTGTATTTTTTAGAAATAGGCAGAAGAATAAATGCTTCATCCTACCCAAAGAATGAACGAAAACGAATCCGTTGAAACATTAGAATTACTAAGCCATTTGAAAATGCTTATGCAATTTCAGCAGTTCTTGATATTTTAATAAATTTAAAGATGGAAGGTTTTCGCTTCCATACGTAATCATTAAAAGTAAACCGCAGAGTCGATCGAAAGCATAGCTCTTAGAAAGAAAATAATTTGTACTCAATGTTGTGTCTTTTTTTCAATACAAATATAGTATAATTTTAATTAAAACACTATTTCATTAGTAAATAATTAAACAAACTTATAAAAACATAACTTTTAATTCATTAAAATGATTAAATTTTATTAAATTAATAAAAATAATTAATTACACATCATCAGACTTCAACAATAACTAAATACAGCTATAAAAAAAGTTACAGTCATGAGAAAGATAAAAACAAAAAAAGCCTGAGCAAATTGCTCAGGCTTCATATTTGTAAGGTAAATTGAATTATTTCAATTCTACTTCAGCACCAGCTTCTTCTAATTGCTTCTTAAGAGCTTCAGCTTCGTCTTTAGATATACCAGTCTTGATTGGAGCTGGAGCACCGTCTACGATATCTTTAGCTTCTTTAAGACCAGCACCAGTTAAATCTTTTACTAATTTAACGATAGCTAATTTAGAAGCACCTGCAGACTTAAGAATTACGTCGAATTCAGTCTTTTCTTCAGCAGCTTCACCTGCACCAGGACCAGCCATAACAACTGCAGCAGCAGCTGGCTCAATTCCGTACTCATCCTTAAGGATAGTAGCTAATTCGTTTACGTCTTTTACTGTTAAGTTTACTAGCGTTTCAGCTAAATTTTTTAAATCTGACATTGTCGTAATGTTTTTGTTGATTATTTATTTAATTTTTTGAGTGTAATTATTCAGCACTTGGAGTTTCTTCCGTGCTTTCTGCAGCAGGAGCTTCCGGAGCTTCAGCAGCAGGAGTTTCTTCCACAGCAGGTGCAGCTTCTTCAGCTTTAGCCTCTACTGTTTCAGGTTTGTTTTGAAGAGCAGAAACAACTCTTTGGATTGGAGACTGAAGTAATCCGATGATTTCACCGATCATTTCTTCTCTAGACTTGATGTTTGCCAACGCATCTAGGTTATTGTCGCCAACGTAGAAAGTTTCCTGAACAAAAGCAGACTTCAAAGCCGGTTTTTCTTCTTTCTTTCTGAACCCTTGGATTAATTTTGCCGGACCGTTTGCAGTCTCAGAAATCATTAATGCAGAGTTTCCTTTAAACGTCTGGAACATTTCAGAGTAATCTACTCCTTCCATTTGTTCCATTGCTTTTTGTAAAAGTGTATTTTTTACAACTTTTACTTTGATATTTTGTTTGAAAGCCTGTCTTCTGAATTCTGAAGATTTAGCGGCGTTCAATCCTTCTAGGTCTGCTACGTAAACTACTTTTGCATCCTGAAGCAAATCTTTGATCTCTTGTATTGCTACAACTTTTTGGTCTTTTGTCATTGTCTTAAGGATTTAATATTAGTTAACAGATTTAGTATCGATTGCAATACCTGGGCTCATTGTAGAAGACAAGTAGATACTTTTCACATAAGTTCCTTTAGCAGCAGTCGGCTTCATTTTGATCAATGTCTGGATTAATTCCTGAGCATTTTCTCTCAATTTATCAGCATCGAAAGATACTTTACCGATACCCGCGTGGATAATTCCGTATTTGTCTACTTTGAAATCAATCTTACCAGACTTCACTTCAGAAACAGCTTTTCCTACTTCCATAGTTACAGTTCCTGACTTAGGGTTTGGCATTAAACCTCTTGGTCCTAAAACTCTACCCAAAGGTCCTAATTTACCCATTACAGCAGGCATAGTAACGATAACGTCAACGTCTGTCCATCCGTTTTTGATTTTATCTAAATACTCGTCAAGACCTACATAGTCTGCACCAGCAGCTTTAGCTTCAGCTTCTTTATCTGGAGTTACAAGAGCTAATACTTTTACGTCTTTACCAGTACCGTGAGGAAGAGATACAACACCTCTTACCATTTGGTTTGCTTTTCTTGGATCTACACCTAATCTTACAGCGATATCTACAGAAGCATCAAACTTTGCAGTGTTTACCTCTTTTACAAGAGCAGAACCTTCTGCAAGGTTATAAATTCTACCTTTTTCTACTTTGCTTAAAGCTTCCTTTTGCTTTTTAGTTAATTTTGCCATTTCAATAAGTTTTAAGCGTTAGTTGGTTTAGTTCCTGTTACTCTTAATCCCATAGATCTTGCAGTACCCGCAACCATAGAAAGAGCTGAATCCATTGTAAAGCAGTTAAGGTCTGCCATTTTATCTTCAGCGATTTTCTTTACCTGATCCCAAGATACAGAACCTACTTTATTTCTGTTTGGTTCTCCGGAACCTCCTTTGATCTTAGCCGCATCCATAAGTTGGATTGCTGCAGGTGGAGTTTTAATAACGAATTCAAAAGATTTGTCTTCGTATACTGTAATTACTACAGGCAAAACTTGACCTGGCTTATCTTGGGTTCTCCCGTTAAATTGCTTACAAAACTCCATGATGTTCACACCTGCAGAACCCAAAGCTGGACCTACTGGTGGAGAAGGGTTGGCAGCGCCACCTTTCACCTGAAGTTTTACCATTTTAAAGACTTTTTTAGCCATTGTTTGTTTTTTAAATTTGAATAATTAATGAGTTTGGAAGCATTATTATTCAGCAGGTTATCTATTCTCACCTTAGATAAACCTACTTTTCGGATTGCAAAAGTATAAAATATTTTTGAAATAGCAAACGGATACGCTTGATTTTTAGAAAGTTTTAGAAAAAATATTTTTTTTTAATTCAAAAAAAGCCTCCCCTATCTATAAAGCAGATAAGGGAGGACACACATTTTGAAAAAAAAATTGTAACCTACTATAAAATTTTGTTAATAATGAACTTTGATGATGCTTTGTCTATTTTCAGGTCACTGAGCGAATCCACCATATTACTAGTTCCGTATGTTAGAAATTGCAATGTCACTTTTTGCCCGGCTTTCAGCCATAAAGTAGAATTTGTTACCAAAAAAAATAAGTTGGCCGTCATTCCCGGATTTTTTGTTCCTTTATATATTACATTATGAGCCGTAGAAACACGTCCACCATCCACAACCAGAGCTGTGAAGGCATCTCCCGAAGTACCGTCAAAAGTACCAGAACCATTAGCCGGAGTATTAAATCCGCAAACACCATACATAAAGTATAACCCGTCCTGAGGAACCAAAAACTCTCCTGTCGTAGGATTATAGGCATTCATTGCATCATATTGCTCGTCCAATGTCAAAGTAGTAAATTCATTATTATTCCAATCATTAGCTGCAGTTAAGGTTGGTCCGTTCGTAGCATTCAAAATCCTGTTCCCAGAATTTAAAACTGAAAAAGCTTCTCCTCCCGCAACTTTAAGTACACCATTACTGTCGGCAACCAATAGTCTGTCTGACCCTACTCCTGTCAAATTATTAATATCTCTAATTCTAACATTTCCATTGGCTATATCAATACGCTCCGTAGGATTCGTGGTTCCAACTCCAACTGATAAGGTTCCCTGACCAACTCCTGAAGTCGCCACTACCGTAAAGTCATTTGACTGCTGAACAGGTGTGGGCGGTCCTGAAATCGGATTATCCCTGCCTCCATCGATATGGAATATTCCTTGAGGATTAGTTGTATTAATACCTACCTGTGCAAATACAATATTTGCTAACATAATTGAAATAATTGAAAATAATTTTTTATTCATCCCTTATTGATTTAAATTGCGATAAATATATAACTATCAAAAACTTAATCAAAAAAACTTAAATAAATATTACTCAATATTTTACATAGGTTAATTCTAATTAATTAATATAATTAAACAAAACAATCATACAAAAGTTAACAATTTATTTATTCTTATTTATCACAAGAATATGAATAAGAAAATGAAACAAATAAAGAATATTTTTCAAATGTTGATAAATCTAAACAATCTGAAAAATTTCCTTTCAAATAGAAATATCAATGAATAATTTAATGAGATTAAACGTAGTTACACTGAAGGAAAAAGGTAAATACAAGGTATAAATACAAAAAAAGACCGCTTAAAAAGCAGTCTTTATATATTTTAATAATTTCAATTTAAACTTTTTCAACCTGCATATAGCTAAGTTCCATTGGAGTTTTTCTACCGAAGATCAATACAGAAACTTCAATTTTCTTTTTATCTTCAAGAATTTTCTCTACTGTACCGTTGAATCCGTTGAACGGACCGTCGATTACTTTAACGTTTTCACCTACAATGTAAGGGATTTCAACGTCGCTTGCAAATTCTGAAAGTTCATCCATTCTTCCGAGCATTCTGTTTACTTCAGACTTTCTCATTGGAACAGGATCTCCTCCTTTTGTTAAACTTAAGAAAGAAATAACTCCCGGAATATTCTTAATAATGTGAGGAATTTCTCCCATAAGGTCAGCTTCAATCATAAGGTAACCAGGGTAGTAAGGTCTTTCTTTAGGAACTTTTTTACCGTTTCTAATCTGAATAACCTTTTCCATAGGAATAACCACTTGAGTAACGTACTGCTCAAACCCTAGACGTTTGATTTCTGTCTCAATATAGTTTTTCACTTTATTTTCCTGTCCGCTGATTGCTTTCAGCACATACCATTTCAATTCGCTCATTATTGGGAAAATACTTTTATTATTAATTGAACAAGTTGATAAGCATTCCTATTATGTTGCTGATTGCTTTAGAAAACAATTCGTCAACTCCAAAGGTAAATAATGCCAAGATCACTGTTGCAATAGTAACTACGATTGTAGAAGATTGCAGATCAGACCACTTTGGCCATTCAACTTTATGTCTGAATTCGTTATAAGAACCTTTTAAAAAATCGATAAATGAACTCATAATTGTTATTTGCACGGGCACAAGGATTCGAACCCTGATCAACGGTTTTGGAGACCGGTATCCTACCATTGGACGATGCCCGTAGTTAAAAAAAGCTCCGTAAAGAAGTTCCTTACGGAAGCTTTTTGTATTTTAAGATTATTAATCTAAGATTTCAGTAACCTGACCAGCACCTACTGTTCTACCTCCTTCTCTGATCGCGAATCTAAGACCGTCGTTAAGAGCGATTGGTTGTAACAATTCTACAGTGATTGTTAAGTTATCACCAGGCATTACCATTTCTACACCTTCTGGTAAGAAGATCTCACCTGTAACGTCAGTAGTTCTTACGTAGAACTGAGGACGGTATTTGTTGTGGAATGGAGTGTGACGTCCACCTTCTTCTTTAGAAAGGATATAAACCTCAGCTTTGAATTTTTTGTGTGGTTTAACAGAATCTTTCTTAGCGATAACCATACCTCTCTTGATGTCAGTTTTTTCAATACCTCTCAACAATAGACCTACGTTATCACCAGCTTCACCTCTGTCTAGGATTTTTCTGAACATCTCAACCCCTGTAATTGTAGAAGTTAATTTTTCATCACCCATACCAACGATATCAACAGGATCCCCTGTGTTGATAACACCAGCTTCGATTCTACCAGTTGCTACAGTACCTCTACCTGTAATAGAGAATACGTCTTCGATTGGCATCAAGAATGGCTTATCCTGATCTCTTACTGGTTGCTCGATCCAAGTATCAACAGCATCCATTAATTCTTCTACAGTTTTCACCCACTTCTCGTCTCCGTTAAGAGCACCAAGAGCAGATCCCTGGATTACTGGAGAGTTATCTCCGTCATATTCGTAAGTAGATAATAAATCTCTAAGTTCTAATTCAACAAGCTCTAAAAGCTCAGCATCATCCACCATGTCAACTTTGTTCATGAAAACAACAATTCTTGGCACGTTTACCTGACGGCAAAGTAGGATGTGCTCTCTAGTTTGAGGCATTGGTCCATCAGTTGCAGCACATACTAAGATCGCTCCATCCATCTGAGCAGCACCAGTAACCATGTTTTTTACATAGTCGGCGTGACCTGGACAGTCAACGTGAGCATAGTGTCTGTTTTCAGTTTCGTATTCGATGTGAGCTGTATTAATAGTGATACCTCTTTCTTTTTCTTCTGGAGCAGAGTCAATAGAAGAGAAATCTTTTTTCTCAGCAAGACCCTTATTAGCTAATACGCTACTAATTGCAGCAGTAAGAGTAGTTTTACCATGGTCAACGTGACCAATAGTACCAATGTTCAAGTGTGGTTTGTTACGATTAAACGTTTCCTTTGCCATGATTTAAAATTATTTATTTATTGTTTTTCAAATTTTCGGTGTGCAAATATAATGAATTTTTAAATACCAAAACCTTTTTCTTTAAAAAAGTTTTAATATTCAAATCCAATGAAGTACAAACCTTATATTTCAATGTATTGAGACTGCAAATTTACACAAAATTCTCGATTGAAAAAATGTTTGTAAAACCTTTTATGAAAAAGCCTGAAACACAATTCGTTTCAGGCTCACTTAATATAATATAAATGAAAGAATGATTAAATTTGGAGCGATTTTTTGGTCCTGTTGAAGATCCAGAAAATGATCGGGAAAATGAGCAATGTTAAAACCGTTGCAGTGATCAGTCCTCCGATAATTACAATGGCCAGCGGTTTTTGAGATTCTGATCCGATTCCCGTAGATAATGCGGCGGGCATTAACCCGATGGAGGCCATCAATGCCGTCATAATTACCGGACGTGTTCTTGATTTAACACCCTGTAAAATGGCATCGTCTAAACTGAGCCCGTTTTTGACATTCTGATGAAATTCTGTGATGAGAATGACCCCATTCTGGATACAGATTCCGAGGAGGGCAATCATCCCTACTCCGGCCGAGATCCCGAAATTGATTCCTGTAACATGAAGCGCAATGATCCCCCCGATCAATGCAAACGGAACATTGGCCAACACCAGAAGAGAATCTTTCATGTTTCCGAAAAGGATAAACAAAAGGAAGAAAATTCCTAAAATACTGATCGGAACGACCTGCGCCAATCTTTTGGAAGCTCTTTGCTGGTTTTCAAACTGGCCTGTCCATCCGACTGAATATCCATCCGGAAGCTCAATTTTTGAGACGGCTTTTTGTGCATCCGCAATCGTACTTCCCAAGTCACGGTCACGAATCGAGAATTTTATCCCGATATACCTTTTAATATCATCCCGGTAAATGAAAGCCGCTCCATTATCTTTAACAATGTTGCTGATCTCCTTCAACGGAATTTTTGAGCCGTCCTGCGTAGGAACCATCAATGCCGCAATATCATTTTCGTCTTTTCTGTACTCTTGTGAATATCGGAGACGGATAGGAAATTTCCTTTCGCCGTCGAACATTTCTGAAGCTGTTTTCCCTCCAAAAGCCATTTCCAGAACAGATTGCGCATCATCGGGCATTACACCGTACGCCGCCATTTTATCTCTGTCCAACACCACGCTTACCTCTGGCTGACCAATATTTTTGATAATCCCCGCATCTTTAACTCCCTGAATATCTTTAATTTGTTTTAAAACTTCTTCCGCTAATCTGTCTAATGTTTCAAGATTGTCACCATAAATTTTTATTCCATTTTCAGCTTTAAAACCAGCGACTGCTTCGGCAACGTTGTCTGAAATCGGTTGGGAATAGTTGAATGTGATTCCCTGATAATTTCTCAGTTTTTTATCTATTTCTTCAATTAATTCTTCATAAGTAATCTTCCGTTTCCAATCTTCTTTGGGTTTGAGATTAACGGCAAACTGCACAAATCCAAAACCATTCGGGTCGGTTCCGTCGTTGCTTCTTCCGGTCTGTGCGAGAACATCCGTGACTTCCGGGAAGCTCATGATGTCTTTCTTTAAAAGGTCTGCTGTTTTTAATGATTCTTTTAATGATGAGCTCATCGGCATTTCTGCAGTGATCCAGAGTGAACCTTCATTTAATTGAGGTAAAAATTCTGTTCCTAAAAATTTTCCTGAGAATAAGGTCACCGCCAGGAATGAAATAGCAACAATTAAACTCATTTTTTTATGTTTAAAAGTATAGTTGAAGCCTTTTAATACAATTCTATCCCAGAAACTCACAAACGGATTGTTTTTTTCTTTAACATTTTTATTTAAAAGAATATGGGAAAGAACGGGAACTAATGTCAAAGTGAAAATCAGAGCCCCCATTAAAGCAAAACCTAAGGTGAAAGCCAGCGGTGAAAACATTTTTCCTTCCACTTTCTGGAATGAGAAAATTGGTATTAATGAAGTGATGATAATTAATTTTGAAAAGAAAATAGCTTTCCCTAAACCTGTCCCGGTCTGTTTGATCCATCCTCCTTTTGCCATTTTGTTGAATTTTTCTTCACCATATTGATGGGCTTTATGATCGAGCATTACGAAAAGACCTTCCACCATGACGACGGCGCCATCGATGATAATCCCAAAGTCTACTGCGCCGAGTGACAGTAAATTTGCACTCATTCCCGCCAGTTTCAGACATAAAAAAGCAAACAATAAGGATAACGGAATGATAATGGAAACTATTAAAGTCGTTCTCCAGTCTGCCATGAAGATCAAAACGATGACTGTCACCAACACAATTCCTTCAATAAGATTGTGCATGACGGTGTGCGTCGTAAAATCCATCAGGTTGTCGCGATCGTAGAAAGTGACCATTTTTACATCTTTCGGGAGGATTTTTTCATTAAGCTCTTTAATTTTTGCTTTTACTCCTACCAAAACCTCACGTGGATTTTCACCTTTTCTCATCACGACAATTCCTTCCACCGTATCTTCCTGATTGTTCAATCCGGCCTGTCCTACTCTAGGCATCGAACTTTCATGAACTTCCGCAACATTTTTAACCAAAACAGGGTTTCCGCTGTCATTTTGTATCGTAATATTTCCAATATCATTAATTGATTTTACCAAACCGATTCCGCGAACAACATATGCCTGTCCATTTTTTTCGATAACATCGCCACCGACATTCAAATTACTTTTCGTCACTGCATCATAGACTTGAAGCGGCGTCAGATTGTATTTATCTAAAGCTCTCGGATCAATGCTTAACTCAAACACTTTGTCCTGACCACCGAAAACATTGATGTCTGCAACTCCCGGAACGCCTCTCAATGCGCGGTCGATCACCCAGTTTTGTAAGGTTAATAATTCACGGGAATCTTTTGTCTTGCTCTGCAAAGTATAACGGAAAATCTCACCGGTCGGTCCGTAAGGTGGCTGTACTTCCGGATCTACATCATCAGGAAGGCTTACTGTTCTTAATTGGTTATTCACCTGATTTCTGGCAAAAGTATCATCCACCCCATCATCAAAAAGAATTTTCACAATGGAAAGCCCAAACATCGTGGTACTTCTCACACTGGTTTTCTTCTGAACCGGACTCATTGCCAATTCGATAGGCGTCGTTACAAACCGTTCGACTTCTTCCGCACTTCGCCCGTTCCATTGGGTAATAATGACGATCTGGGTATTGGTAACATCCGGAAAGGCTTCAATGGGCATATTTTTGAAGCTTATGAATCCCGAGACCGCCAAAATAGCCACCCAAATAAAGGTAAATGCTTTGTTTTTTAATGAAAAGGCAATTATATTTTTAATGAATTTATTCATGATGGATTTTTTGATGATTTTTAAGATAAAAGAAACAATCGTTAATTCTGACGTGTCATCCTGAGCGCGAAGCAGTCGAAGGATTTATACATTAAACTTTAAAGGCTTCGAGAACCTCAGCCTGACAAAACCGTATTAACTATTCTGCATAATTGATTTTAACAATTAAACCGAAGCTTACTATTTAAAATAAAATTAACTATTCAAAGAGCGGTAGATCAATAACTGATTATTCGTGATCACCTCTTCTCCTTCAGACAAACCTTCGGAAACGTAAGTGATATCTCCGACTTGTTTCAACACTTTAATTTCTTTTACCTTAACATCCGTTCTGGATTTATAAACCACTACAAAACTTCTGTTATCATCAAAAATGACGGCTTTGGAAGGAACTGTTAAGGCCATTGCATTCTCAGAGCTTGTTACTTTGATGGTAGCTTTACTGTCCGGAATCAGTAATCCGTTCTGGTTATCCAAAACTACCCTTGCCTGCATGGCGTTGGTTTCGGGATCGATGATTTTAAAAATTTTATCAATTTTACCATCAAAAAACTTGTCGGGATAAGATAATGTGGACACCTGGGCTTTCATTCCAAGGCTGATTTTATCAATATCCGATTCGTTGACATTCATGATGGCCCAAACGTTACTCGTATTGGCAACATCAAAAATATTATCGCTCCGGTCGCTTCTCAGCTGCATATCCTTATTGATGTTTTTTTGAACGATGTACCCGCTGATTGGAGCTACTACGCTGTAAATGTTCCCTTTCTTTACATTGTAAACCGTACTCACCGCATTGGCTCTCTGCATTTGGTCCTGCGCTTTTTGAAGTTGACTTTTGGCTTCCAATACCTCTCTTTCGGTGTTCAGTTTTCCTTCATACATCTCCTTAGCGACACGAAGGTTGTTTTGTGCAACAACCAAATCCGTTTTTGCATCGCTTACATCTTTCTGAACTTCCGCCAACTCCGTACTTCTGATGGTCGCCAATACCTGTCCTTTCGTCACATGATCTCCTAATTCCACGTTGACGCTTAACACATTTCCCCCAACCAACGGATAAACATCGATATAGCTGTTTTTATCTGCCGAGATTTTCCCGTAAAAATTATAATTGTCTTCTATATATTTTTTCTCAACTTTCGCCAAAGAAATAGACTGAAGCATTGTATTACTCAGTTCGAAACCTTTTTTTGCCTGTGGTTTTGTCTTTTCCTCTTTTTTTGAACAGGATAAAACGGACAAAGCCACCATTACTAAGACTATATATTTTTTCATGTTTAATAGAAGATTTTCGTTTGTACTAGTTGATTCAATTGTTCCGCCGACTGCATGATTTCGTTTTTCATGTCATAAATCTGAAGAGCGGTCTGCCGGTAGCTTTCCATGAAATCTGTAAATTCGATGAGACTTACGTTTCCGTTTCTGAAATTTTTCAGCATTCCGTTGTAGACCAGATCCATATTATTAAGATCTGTTAATGTGATTCCCGTTAACTGGTCGTACTGGTTTTTCCAGGTTTTGTAAGCGGCCTGAACTTTAGTTTCAAGATTTAATTTCTGGAAATCTGCATTTTTCTGGTTTTGCTGAATCGCGAAATTAGCTTTATCCACATTTCCCCTATTCGATTTCCATAATGGCAGCGGAATTCCGACCATCAGATTCACTTCATTTTTAAAAGTTCCCCCGTTTTGGTCCCACCCTGCTCCGACATTCAGATCAGGAACATTTAATGATTTTTGCCATTGTGCGTACAGCTTGCTGTTGTCAATTAATTTTAAATTATATTGATAGTCTGCATTATTTTCCAATGCTTTTCTCTGCAATTCCGTTTCGTCACCAAAAGGCTGAGCAGCAAGAATATTTTTCGCATCAGCGTCTGAAAGCTGCGGCTCGATGTCGTCTGTAATTCCTGTAAGAATTTTTAAATTTTGTTCAAATTCAATAATATTTTTATTAATTCCGAGCTTGTCGTTATTCAATTGGATCACGATACTTTGAAGTCTCACTTCATCTTTCAGGGAAACATTTCCTTTCGCAGCCTGTACTTTATAAGCCGCCAAAAGATCGTTCATGTAGCCCAATTGTTTTTCGGTATTTTCGAGTTTTAATTTTTCGTAATAAAGATTGTAGTAGGTAGTATGGAGCTGAGCTTTCAAATCCACCAAAAGTTGAGAAAACTGAAGCTGAGCCAGTTCTTTACTGGATTTTGCAAAGGCAATTTCGTTTTTCTTTTTGCCTCCCATGTAGATCAATTGGGTGATTTGCGCACCTTTTGCATGGCCGATATCAAAAAATTTTCGGTCTTCAGGATTGTACGCGTTGATTTGCCCGCTCAGTTGCGGAAGTTCCCAGATTTTAGCCTGCAAAATATCTGCATCAGCCATGTTGATGTTGTACTGTTCGGCAAGCAGTTGTAAATTATTCTTCTGGAAAGCTTCTTCGCAATCCAAAAGCGTCATTTGCTGCTGTGCTGTCATGAATGAGGAAATGACAATAAACAGCCCTGCAATTTTGTTCATTTTATTGATTTTTATGATACAAAGTTGCCTTTCTGCTATTAAAACGACCTTAAATGAGGCTTAAAAAAAAATTAAATTTGGGGTTATGGATTTGTAAGTCATTGATTGACAAATGGAATACAATTTGTCAGGCTGAGGCTCTCGAAGCCTTATTCATATATAAATCCTTCGACTGCTGCGCGCTCAGGATGACAGTCCTAATACAAAACTGTTTGAATTTTATGTTTAAAATTACTTTGTAGAGTTCAATAATGGAATGATGAAATAACGGTTGTCAGGCTGAGGTTCTCGAAGCCTTATTCATATATAAATCCTTCGACTGATACGCTCCGGATGACAGCCTGAATACTAAGTGTTTTAAAATTATTTATTAAAAATCACGCTGAATTGATTCACATTTTCATTGGGAGATAAATAGGTAATTTTAGCGCTGTGATATTCCAGAATTCTTTTGACAATTCGAAGACCAAGTCCGGAACCGGAAATATTTTGAGAATTATTGCCACGTTTAAAGGCTTCAAATAATTTTGTCTGTTCGTCCTGCGGAATTGTTTCTCCGCGAGAGATCACATCCACCGTAAGGTTTTCATTGGTTTCGGTGATCAGAACATCCACTTCGGTATCTTGGGAATAGACCGCTGCATTTTTAAACAAATTAATAAAAACAATATCCAATAAAGATTGAATTCCTTTAATCGTCAATAAAGCATTTTCGGAAGTCTCTTCTGAAATCAGGAAATCCATTTTAAGATTGGGATAGCTTTTTTCAACCGCTTCAAAAGATTCGAAAATCACTTCATCAATTCTCACCTCTTCATAAATACTCTGGATGTTTTCTTTATCAAATTTTGTAAGAAGCAGCAACGAATTCGTTAAATCTGATAATTGATAAACATCCTGCTGAATTTGTTTTAAAGAAGATAATGTTTCCGGAGAATGTTGTTCGAGCTTAATTAAATTTTCCAGCTGAAAAGCCATCCTGGTAATCGGAGTCCTGATTTCGTGGGATGCACTTGCCGTAAAATCCTTCTGCGACTGAAAGACATCATCCAGCCTGCCGATCATGGTATTGAAAGATCTTGCCAGTACATTAATCTCGTCATTAGAATCCCTTACCGGAACTTTCGTGGTCAATTTATGCGCCGTGACTTCCGAAATCTCCTGATTCAGGTCTTCTAAAGGTTTCAGGAACTGCCCCATAAAATAATAACTGAAAAAACCGATGAGAAGCGTACTCATGACATAAGCCGTGATCAAAAGGTATTTCAGATAGGATAGTTTTGATTTTCCGTTGCTATCGAGAGCACTGGTAAGAATATAATAATTTTCACCATTGATGGTTCGGAGGGCGGCGTAAATTTCGGGAACCGTCTTTTCGGAATAAATTACTTTTTTTTCGTCAAGTTCTTTTAATAGGCCATCATCCCAGGTTACATTTCTGTCTTTGATGGTACTGTAAATTAATTCCTTTTTATTATTAAAGATTAAAATCGTTTCATTTAAAAGAATATTATCCGAATTTTCATTAAAAAAAACGGGAGCTTCCTCTTCGAAGTCTTTTGATTTGGCAATAAAATGGGAAGTAAATTCGAGCCTTTGTCTGAATCTTTCTTTGAATTCATCTCGTCTGAAGTCATTAAAGGACATATAAATCACCGCCATTACAATACCAAAAAGCAATGAGAAGGCAATACTGAGATTGAGCGCGATCTTCCTTTTTAAAGACATCTGTTATAATGGACTTAAATAATACCCGAAACCGGAACGTGTATGAATAAGTTTAATTTTAAAATCTTTATCAATCTTTTTTCTTAAAAAATTAATATAAACCTCAACCGTATTCGTATTGGTGTTGAAATTGTGCTCCCAGACATGTTCCGTGATCTGCTGTTTCGACACTGTTCTTCCCTGAGCTTCCGCCAGATAAACCAGTAATTGGAATTCTTTCAGGGTCAGCGTGATTTCGTTTCCGCCTCGATATACTTTTTGTTCGGTTTTATTGATAATTAAATCATCAATCCTGATGATATCCTGGTCATTGTTTTCCGACGGAGCTTTTCTTCTCAACAAAGAATTGATGCGTAACAACAGTTCCTCAAACTGAAATGGCTTCACCAGATAATCATCAGCCAATCTTGTAAAAGCATCCTTTTTATCCGACAGATCTCCGTACGCCGAAATAATGATAATCGGGGTATTTTTATCGAAAGAACGAATGGTCTGGCAAACATCCAGCCCGTTTATCTTCGGAACATTGATGTCGAGCAGATACATATTGTACGTATTATTTTTTATCTGGCGAAGAAATGTTTCTCCGTCGTAAATTTTATCACACGTAAAATTATTTGACTCTAAAAACTTACAAAGTTCCGCCGAAAGAATAAGGTCATCTTCCAATAAAAGAATATTCATCGAGATATATTTTATACGAATTTAACGAAAATTTTTATGATTTTAATTGAATTGAAAACAGCACGCGGGTTTTACAAATGATTTTAATTGAATTTTAATTTATTTCAATTATTATGGGAGGTTTTGGTTAAAATTTGTGGGCTTTTTGTTTAAATATTAAAATTGAGTAGTTAGTATTCACACTGTCATCCTGAGCGCAAAGCTGTCGAAGGATTTATATATGAAAGGCTTCGAGAACCTCAGCCTGACAGCGGACATCAGTAATGATTTTAAAATCTACTTTTAGGGCAAAAAAAAATCCCGAAATAAATTCGGGATAATCATGAGAGCCAACTACGGGACTTGAACCCGTGACCTCTTCCTTACCAAGGAAGCACTCTACCGCTGAGCTAAGTCGGCATTAACTAAAAAAATCACACTAAAGAGCGTGATTTCTATTGAGCGGAAGACGGGGGTCGAACCCGCGACATTCAGCTTGGAAGGCTGACGCTCTACCAACTGAGCTACTTCCGCAATTTTGTTTCCAAAACTATTGGTAACGCTGTGCAAACTTAAGGAAAATCCTCTAATCATGCAACTTTTTTCTCTAATATAAAATGTGGGGAGAGCAGGATTCGAACCTACGAAGCCGAAGCAACTGAGTTACAGTCAGTCCCATTTAGCCACTCTGGAATCTCCCCAGACATAATATATTAAATGAGCCTCCAGAGGGATTCGAACCCACGACCCCGAGATTACAAATCACGTGCTCTGGCCAACTGAGCTATGGAGGCATTTTAATAAAATGGACTGAATGTTGTGAGAAACTCTACTCTACATCATTTCAGTAGTGAAAAAAAAATCACCCTAAAAAAGTGTGATATTCTTGAGCGGAAGACGGGGGTCGAACCCGCGACATTCAGCTTGGAAGGCTGACGCTCTACCAACTGAGCTACTTCCGCAATTTTGTTTCCAAAACTATTGGTAACGCTGTGCAAACTTAAGGAAAATCCTCTAATCATGCAACTTTTTTTCTCTAATATAAAATGTGGGGAGAGCAGGATTCGAACCTACGAAGCCGAAGCAACTGAGTTACAGTCAGTCCCATTTAGCCACTCTGGAATCTCCCCAAACATAATATATTAAATAGAGCCTCCAGAGGGATTCGAACCCACGACCCCGAGATTACAAATCACGTGCTCTGGCCAACTGAGCTATGGAGGCATTTAAAAAAAAGAATTCAAAAGATCGCTGTTCCCTTTTTGCGAGTGCAAATATAGAACGGATTTTTTGAATTCTCAAATTTTTTAATAACTTTTTTTAACTTTTTTCGCTACGCTAATTCTTTTTTCTTGATTAATAGCTTTTTAGCAGTATCAACACAAAGGTCTAAACTTTCTTCAAAGGTTGCGCATGTCTTTTTTACAACGATATCATCTCCCGGAACCACTAAAATAATTTCAGAAGTTTTGTTTAGTTTATCTGCATTATTTTCTACTTTTAAAAACACTTTACATTCTTGAATTTTGTCATAAAATGTATCAAGTTTGCTTACTTTTTTGTCAATGTGTGATTCTAATGGTTCGTGAGGTGTTAAACCAATTGAATGTACTGTGATCTTCATAATTCTTCTTTTTTTGAGGCTCGAGGGTGAGCCTGATTAAACACTTTTTTCAATTGTTCAATATTAGCATTCGTATAGACTTGAGTACTTGCAAGACTGGAATGTCCTAATATTTTTTTTACTTTGGAGATCTCCGCCCCATTATCCAAAACGTGTGTAGCAAAGCTATGACGAAGGATGTGAGGACTTCTTTTTTCTTTTGTTGTTATAAGACTAAGGTACTTATTAACCACCACATAAACAAATTTTTCGGTGAGTTTTTTACCTTTCTTATTCACAAAAAAATATGATTTATATTCTGTCTGTGGCTGCCGTATTTCCAGATAGCTTTTCAACAGATCTGATAAATCTGCGGAAATGGGAATTACTCTTTCTTTATTTCCTTTACCGATTATTTTCAGTTCATTTCCGTCTAAGTTAACATTCTCAAACATCATACCACAAAGCTCAGCTTTACGAATCCCGGTCTGATAAAGTACTTCCATGATGCATTTTTCCAGGATATCATGCATCTGTTCAAAGACTTTATCCGTAAGCGTCTGCATTTCCTCTTTAGAGATGGGAATTTGCTTTTCGGGATAAAATTTGAGGGAAGAAATACTTTCGGTGGGAGAAACTTTAATTTCGCCTATTTTAAGAAGGAAAAGATAAAAGCTACGAAGTGAGGATAATTTTCTATTGATACTTCTTTTGGAAATATTATTTTCGCTTAATTCTACGATAAAATTCCGAATGACCTTTTTATCTGCTTTGGAAATATCTTCTGAAGATTCTGTTTTGAGGTAGAAATGAGAAAAATCTTCAAGGTCTTTTTTGTAGCTTGTAATGGTATGAGGTGAGTACCTCTTCTCGAATTGTAAATATTCTAAAAACTTATTCAACATTGTTTCAGAGTATAAAAACAAAAATTCACTCCTCAAATATAACTATTTAAGAAGTGAATTTAGTATGCGAACTAAGAAAATTTTCTTAAGCCTGCTCTTCTTTGCTAAGTGCTCTTTGTTTGTGAGCAGCTTTAAGTCTAGCTTGTCTTAAAGTTACAGAAGGCTTGATAAACTGTTGTCTAGATCTTAATTGACGAACTGTACCTGTTTTATCAAATTTTCTTTTATATTTTTTTAATGCTCTATCGATGGATTCTCCATCTTTTACTGGAATTATTAACATATTTTACATCTCATTTTGGATTGCAAAAGTAGGAATTTTTTATTAATCTGCAAAAAACTTTATCAAAAAATGCTGTAGAATTTATTTAAATTAAAATTGAAATACGCTTAGAGTCTTTCATAAAACTATTTATGCTCAGGATCACAATTCTGACCATATCATTAATATTAAAAAAAGCTATAGGTAATATTAATGGTATTTGAACAAAAGTCTTATCTTTGCATCTACTTTATTCATGGGGTTGACTGGTTTCGACAGCAAGGTCAATGGGTAAGTAAGCATGCAGAGAACCGTAGCGCGATCTCTTTAATCCCTTGCTACAAAATTTTAACTGGCAACGAAGAGTTCGCTCTTGCAGCTTAATATCGAAGTATAGTAGATCAAGCGTTTTCCCGAAGATTTTAGTAGGGAAGCAAGATATTCCACAAATGCTCTGTTCTGCGGCGTTTGATCCTGGGATATAGGAATGCGGAAATAAGTCTCGTTTTTCTTCGCAACGAGATCGAAAACCTCAGAAGATAAGCTGAAAGTTGGGTGTCTGCTCTCTGCTTTCAGTCGAAAACCAATAGTAGAATAAGCATGTAGAAATCTTATGTATTGCTTGTTTGGACGAGGGTTCGAATCCCTCCAACTCCACTTAAAACCCTGTAAATTATTGATTTACAGGGTTTTTTATTTCAAGGTGCTATTTTAGGTGCCATTAATTTTCAATTCAATATAATTTGCACTGTTTGCGTAATATCGTTTTATAAGTTGCTGATATTATCTTATCAGCATCAATCATTCCACCATAATTAATCATAGTTTATATCATCAAATACCATTGCATAAACCTCCTTTACTAAAGTTATTATAGTAAGAAGATAGTTATAGAGAAAAATAAAGGATAATGTTTGTAAAAATAATAATACAATAGATTTTACTTTACTGTAGTCAATATCTCCCGTTTCAATAAATTCTTTGACTTCCTTAACAACTTGTAAACCTTGCAAATTTGCTTTCATTAAAAATATATATAGTAATAAAAAAACTATTGATATAATTGCAATAGCAACCGAAAACAAAATAAGAGTTGTAATTTGTTCTGTAAAATCTTTATATCTTTTGAGATAAGATTGGGCTTCATCACTTTGATTACGGCTCATCTGATTTTTTCTCTTGGAATAATTTTCAGTTACAACAAAAATTACAGAAAAAAGCAGACCGGAAAATATGCTAATTGCACTTATAATATTTGAAATGATGTCATTGTCAATAGTAACACTAAATAGTAAAAAGATAATTGAAAGCATTATAGGAAAAAAAAGATGCCAAAATATTGTATAGAATATCTTTGGACTTACTCGAATTTCAGAGAAGCCATCTTTTAATAATTCTATTAAATTAAATTTTGAAAACATTTAATTTTTATATCCTATTTCCCTTTTTATTTTATTCAGAATACCGTCTGTGAATTTTTTAATTTTCACATAATCATAATGATGTGTTTCATTTGATTTTATTTCATCGGGTAAGAATATTGTTGGTGTAATATCCAACGTCTTATTTATACCTACATTTGCTAAATGCCCGTCTTCATCCTTATAATAAGCTTTCAGGTCGTATCCGTTTTGTTCTGATATATCAAGATCTTCTAAGTTAGCACCAATTAATTTATTTATACCTTGACCTTTCAATTTGCTCCAAAAATCTGTAACGTTGTGTTTAAAACCACTTACTGTAACGGTGATTTTGAGATTTTTTTCATCTGCGAAAATTGGGTTAATTATTTTTCTTTTACCTCTTGAAATATTATCTTTAATAATTTTCATCTCGTAGACGTGGCTATTTTTGAGATATTGATCTTTTATATCTTTTGGAGTGAATGGTGAATAAACTAAAGTAAAACCGTAACCAGTAATAAATTTACGTAGTACTATCTTAAACAATTCCGAAACCGTATAATCCGAATAACTTTGTATCATTAAAATTCCGGAATTATGATCAAAAGGAGTCCAAAGTTTTACAAAAAACGGGACTGATGCAATTTGATCCAATCCTATCTTTCCTTTTTCTTCAATAGCATTATTTAAATCATAGATGGTTTCTAAGTTACCGATGCTTCCGCCAAAAATTTCCCCATCTATAATATTTTGAGTACTTCTGGGCGTGAAATTATTGTCATTTGTTGTAGAAATACTTTTAGTCCCTTTACCGTCAGTTTTAAATTTACCATCAAACAAGCCTCTGTAGTCAGAAATAAACTGTAAATATGCTTCTTCCTTCTCTTCTCCTATACTCTTAAACAGATCCTTAAAATTTAAAAATTCTTTAGATCTCGAATTTCGTTTCTTTATTGCAATTTTGAAAATTTCTAATTTTAAATTTTGTGCCATATATAGTTTTCCTTGGTTAAGTCTTCTTGTGGAATATTTTAAATTTGTTATTCAAAATAAACTCTTAAATCGCTCATATTTTCATTTTGAAAAATAATTTTCCTAATATCGTGTATAGAAAATTTATTTGGTAAGTTATCTGCAATTCTTTCTAGAAAAGGATTAGCTCTCTGATATGGAATTCCATATTCAAAAAGTTTATTCATAATAACAAGTGTTTCGTGAGTAGGATTATCTATACCTATAAATTTGGAATAAAACTGAGCTTTTTTCCTCTTAGCCTCAACAATGACTTCAGTAGGAATTAAATTTTTATTCGTATGTTTTTTGTACAAATCATCTACATCAATTATAAAATTAATTAACGGTATTATCTTGAATGGTAAAAAGCTGTAAATCATATCAATTAAAATTGATATAATTTGAGATTTGAATTTCTGTTTGTTTTTTGAATGTAATTCATTAACCATTGAACCAAATGTATTAAATCGGGAACTTAAAATTGTATTAAGACTATTTATATCTGTTCCGCCGATAAGTTTCCCTATTATACCGAGAAGAAGAACATTTTTCGTATTGGCTATGTACTCAAGTAAAATTGTAAATTGATTAACTGTAAAACCGTGATTGTTTAAGAGCGAAATAATTTCCTTTGAAGGAACATTAGAATAACTCGAATTTTCTAAATGTTTTTGTAATTTATCTTCGTGCGAAGTTTTACCTTCAGTATTTTTTTCTTTATCAAAATTTTCATCTCTATTTATTTCAATAATATCTGATTTATTTTCTAATAGGAATTCAATATTAATATTTTCATAAGATACGTTTGCATTTTCAAATTGTTTTTGATGCTTCTCAAAATAATATATATTTCCAACCTTATGCTCTCCTAATCTGCCCGCACGTCCAATTAAATTTTTATATTTGACTAAATTTTTATCTCCTAAAATATCTCTCGAACTGTATATATAGATATTTTTTGTAGGCGTATTAACCCCTTCAATGACAGAATTAGTAGCTAATACATTTTTTAGTTGGTTTGATTTGAAAAGATCAATTACTTTTTTCTGAATAAATTTAGGCATAGGACCATAATGTATACCAATACCAGATTTTAGAGCTTGAATAGGTAACCATTCCGAATGAAAATCTTCTTGTACTCTTTGTATCCAACTATCATTTAATTCAATCGAATTTTTGATTGATTTTAATTTTGAAAGATAAATTCTTTCTAATTCTTTGGGAGAATTAAAATATACAAGGTTTGTTATTTCGTTTTTTGATATTTCTTGATATATTGTTTGATCTAATTTTTTTATACTGTTAAAGCTCTTTGCTACAGGAGCATAATCAGATTTTAGAACTTGAAAAGTAAAATTTTCTAAACCTGTAATAGAATTAACTAATGGCATTAACAATATAATCTTTTCTGAGTTTTCTATTGTATCAATAAAAGAACGGTTTAAAATAACCTCTCTACTTCCTTTAATTGAATCTGTCAGTTTATAAGCCTCATCAATTACAAATAGATCAATTTTTTCTTTATAGAATCCCTTCAAATTATAATATTTTTCCTGAGTCCCGATGAAAATGCTCTTTTCAGAAATGACTTCTAAGCTTTTTACAGAATCAAAAATAATATAATCTAAAGCTGTAAAAAGTAATTTAAAATCATCCAACAATTCATCAGCCAAAGAATTTGTAGGAACAATAAATACAACTTTATTTGGTTGATTATTAAAAATAAACTCCTTAATCAACATTGTTTTACCAAAGCTGGTGGGAGCTGAAACAATGCACCGCCGGTTTTCAAGAATTCCATTATAGATTTTAAGCTGTTCAGAAGTAAATGAAATCTTCGAATTATGGCTCAGCTGGTTTGTTTCCTGAATAAATTCAAGTTGTTTGGAAAAAAAAGAATTGTCCAAATTTTCTTTATAGTATGGTGACAAATCATAGAGAAATAGATCTTCTAATTCTACTTTTATTTTTTTTTCATCAAGAATTTTTATAACTTCTTCACGATTATTCTGATTCAGTATTGTTTCTTCAGAGTTTATCACGATATTATTTCTTTAATTATTAAATCTAATGCTTTTCGTTGTGCTTTAAAGATCAATTCATTTTTTGACTCTATTGGTAGATGATATAAATGTATTTTATAATGAGTTGGAAAATTGGAAATAGCAACTTTATCAATCAGATTATAAGACGTATCATACTTTTTTATATCAGTTTCAGATGTATGCAGAACAAATCCAGATAATGTAAGAGGCATCTTTTTTATATCCTCAGATGTCTTTTCTGATATTTCTCCTGTAATACCCTTTAATATTATGACACTATCAGTATTTAAGATATTTTTTATATAATCTTCTAATTTACTTTTAAATGAAACATCTTTTATAATTTTACCTACACCTCCATATAATAAACTATAAAACTTTGCTTCACCTAAAACCAAACTACTATTCGAAAACATACAAACATCTGCTCCTGTAGAGATTTTAGTCAGATTTTCATTTACTGAGATAACACCTGTTACTAAGTCTTTATCTATATAATCTATATTTAATCTTGCCAATAATGCTTCAGCAAAAAAAGAATAATATGTTTCATTCTTATTGTCTGAAATAAACTTTCTGATTTCATCATCATCCACATCTTTCTCCCTGTTTTCAAACGAAGTTTCTATAAACCTTCGTAATTGCCTAAGTCTATCTTTTCGAGATAATGGTCTATCTTTTTGAAACAAATAATTAAGATTAGTTTCTTCATACATTATATCAAGAATATAGGAATCTAGATCTTCGAATGTCAAAGAATGTTCGTAAATAGAAAAATTATATTTTCCACAACTACTTTTTTTCTTTTCCGCAATACTAAAACTCATAAATCTATTTAATCAATTTTTCAGTAGACAAACGCAATCAAAGCAAATTTTGTCATTGGTTAGTCATTTTTTTAAGAAGTTATCAATAATATCTTCATTTTTTTAAAGCTTGAAAAATACTAAAAATAAAGGAAAAGAAAATACGGAAAACCATAAAACATAAATAATAAAAACAAGTAATTCAAAATTCCAATTACTTCTTTGAAATGAAAATCATTAGATACATTTCTATAAAGCTCTAAAATTCAAATATTTAAATAATATTTTATTCAAATACACAGTAATAAATGTAAAGTTTAAGCCAACTTAAAATATATTATTTACTTTAACTAGGAAGTTTTATGGATATAGATAAGCCTACTAAATCCATCAAATGATAAGTTATCATCAAACTTGGTAATAATATAATACCTGCATAAACTATTATTCCTCACAAAAAAATCCTAACTTTCGTCAGGATTTTTTACTTTTAATTTCTTTAATATCGTATTTCTTATCTGGGATCGGCTCATTAGGAAGAAAATCTTTTATGGAGCATCCTAATGCTATTGCAATTAGATTTAGATGGATTAAATTATATTTTGCTTTTTTAGATGGTGCTTCTATCTGTGATATAAATCCAATATTCTTCCCAATAGAAAGAGAAAGTTCCTCTTGGGTAATATTCTTTGATTCTCGTATTTCTTTAACACGTTTTATAACATATCTTTCTATTTCATCTAATGATTCATTCATAAATCAAAGTGAATGAAAAACATCAAAAAATATTATGTACTATAGTACATATTTTGTAAAATATTTTTATATTTGTAAAATAAGTTATTGAAATGTAACTTTGCGATACTTCAAAGAAATATAGAAGCTATTGCTTAGAATCTCGAACTGAAAACTGGTAATTTTTAATATGCGAGAGGATAAGTAAAGTAGCTCACGACCTAGGCGTGAGCTCACTTATCTGCATATAAGGTATACCAGTGCCCCAGTTCGGATATGTTGAGTTTCACGCCATTTATTTGGAGGCAAGATGTAGTGAGATAGTGAAGAAAATGGTACAGATAACTCATTCGGGTATCTAAGCAGTTCTTTTAGCAATAATTAAGCTGAAAAATACTGCTTATGAAGACAACAAACTCACAACCCAAAAAATTGACTGATTTTCAGCTATATGTACAGCTGAAAAAAGGTAATCCAGCCTCATTAGAACATATTCATTTAAGGTACAAAAGACTTCTCTTCTGGATCGGAAAACAAATGCTTGACGATGATTTTGTCGTGGAAACACTGGTGCAGGATACATTCCTTAAACTCTGGTTACACCGTGATTCCATTGAAACTCCAAATCATATTCTTGGCTTTTTGCGGTTTGTTTTGAAAAGAGATTGTATAACGTATTTCAACACTCCCAAAAATAAATTCGCACGATTAACGGCATCACTTGAAAATTTTGAGAACTATCAGGATTATCTTATAGGTTTTGATCCCCAGAATGATAAAGAGAATCTCCTCAATCAGGAATCTGAACAAAAGAAATTTGATGAAGTTAAAAAGGTTGTAAACGTACTCGATCCCAAAAGAAAACACCTTATTGAACTTTGTCTTGAATATGGTTTTCAATACAAACCAATCGCAGAAGCAATGGGAAGTAGTGTGACAAGCATCAGCAATGAGGTGAGCAGAGCTATAAATGATCTTCGGAAAATTCTTAATAGAAGTTCTCTAGAACTTCCAACGGAAAAAGCTTCCGGCAACAAAGAGCAAACTGAAAAACTCAGTAGTCAGCAAATCGACATTATAAATAGAAGATTTGAACAGAAATCTTCATTTGCAGTCATTGCTCGAGAACTCAAACTTTCTGAAAAAGAAGTCCATCAGGAGTTTCTTTGTGCTTATCAATATTTACAGAATCGAAATAACTCTGAAATAACTACCTGATATGGAAGAATCAACAATTACACTCACACGAAAAATTCAGTTATTGATCGATGTTCCATCCGATCAAAAAAATGAAATGTGGGAAAAACTTTATCGGTATCAGAACCGTTGTTTCCGAGCGGCAAACTTAATTTCTTCCCATTTATATATTCAAGAAATGATCAAGGATTTCTTTTACCTCACCGAAGAAATACAATACAAGTTAGTTGATGAAAAAAAAGATCAGATGGGAATGTTTAATCGTTCGAAAACTGGCACTACAGCACGAATGGTGTTTGATCGTTTCAAAGGGGAAATTCCGACAGATATTCTGGGAAGCCTTAACAATACAATTCAATCAACTTTCTCTAAAAACAAAGCCGATTATTGGCAGGGAGCAAAATCACTTAGAAATTATAAAAGAGACATTCCAATCCCACTTCCGGTTAAATGCATCAGCAAAATGAAATATGATCCTGATAAGAAAGCCTTTTGCTTCAATATGTTTGCGATTCCTGTCAAAACATACTTAGGAAAAGATTATACTGATAAGCGAGCGATAATGGAACGCCTGCTAAAAGGAGACATAAAGCTATGCACCTCACAGATCCAACTGAAAGACAGGAAAATATTCTGGCTCGCAGTTTTTGAATTTGAAAAGGAAGAGCATCTTTTAAACCCCGAAATTATTGCTGAAGCTTACCTATCTCTGGAACATCCAATAGTTGCAAAAGCAAACAATACGCGAATTAACATCGGCTCAAAGGAGGAGTTTTTGTATCGCAGGCTCGCAATTCAGGCAAGTCAAAAAAGGATTCAGGAGGGTATCGCCTATTCCCGTTCAGGAAATGGAGTAAAACGTAAACAGAAAGCATTGTACAAAACAGAAAATCTTGAAAGCAAATATGTAAGTCATAGGCTTCACCTATACAGCCGAAAACTTATCGATTTCTGTATCAAACAACAGGCAGGCACACTCGTTCTTAAAAATCAGGAGGACAAAATTGGGATTGCAAAAGAACAGGAGTTTGTAATTCGCAACTGGAGTTATTATGAATTGCAGACGAAAATAAAATATAAAGCAGAAAAAGCCGGTATCGAATTGATCATCGGATAGAAATAAAATAACGAGGGTGCTTGTACACCCGTAGGGTGAGGTCTTGAACACTCACTAAATACTTAACTGTATATACAACGGCGTGGGTTCTTTTTCTACCTCAAGATAGCATAGGAACATAGAAATATCTAACAATTATAAAGAAATTACTAACTTCCATTAAAGAGAAGATTTTAACTATCAAGAAGTAAAAATTTTCATAATATTTTTTTATTTAAATTAGTCAATACTTATAACTTAAAAAAAAATTATTAAAATTAAAACTCTATTCTTCTGTCATTCGTTTTAAATGTAATAGCCACGACTTTATCTGACAGTTAGGGGTTAAAAATAATTGTCAGTTATCCAATATTGTCCTTACTTCCAAAAGTAAGGATTTTTTGTT
>NZ_FOIU01000008.1 GCF_900111495.1 Chryseobacterium wanjuense
TTTGCCCCACTGAAAACGAGATGTTAGTAGGTAGCGCAGAAGAGCCTTTAGATGGGCATAGAGATTAGCTCCGGGAGAAATAAACTAGAGAAAAACTTTTAGAATTTATTTTAGAATAAAGTTGTGAGTTTGGAAAAAGTTTGTATCTTTGCAGTCCGGTAAAACGGGAGCGCAGGAGTAGATTTGACAGGATGTGGATAGAGGGATTAAGGTCATCAAAAAACTTTAAAATTTTCTCAAAAAACATTTGGTCATATTAAAATAAATTTTTACTTTTGCACACGCAAATCAGCAAAGCGAAAACGACAGAAAGTAGCAGCTGAGGAGCGAGAGAGATGAAGATCATTGACATACAATATAACAACCAAGTAAGGAAAAACTAAAGCGTTAAAAAAAAACTTTGAGTGAGTCAGACAAACATACAATGGAGAGTTTGATCCTGGCTCAGGATGAACGCTAGCGGGAGGCCTAACACATGCAAGCCGAGCGGTATTTATTCTTCGGAATAGAGAGAGCGGCGTACGGGTGCGGAACACGTGTGCAACCTGCCTTTATCAGGGGGATAGCCTTTCGAAAGGAAGATTAATACCCCATAATATTTAAGATGGCATCATTTTAAATTGAAAACTACGGTGGATAAAGATGGGCACGCGCAAGATTAGATAGTTGGTGAGGTAACGGCTCACCAAGTCAGTGATCTTTAGGGGGCCTGAGAGGGTGATCCCCCACACTGGTACTGAGACACGGACCAGACTCCTACGGGAGGCAGCAGTGAGGAATATTGGACAATGGGTGAGAGCCTGATCCAGCCATCCCGCGTGAAGGACGACGGCCCTATGGGTTGTAAACTTCTTTTGTATAGGGATAAACCTAGATACGTGTATCTAGCTGAAGGTACTATACGAATAAGCACCGGCTAACTCCGTGCCAGCAGCCGCGGTAATACGGAGGGTGCAAGCGTTATCCGGATTTATTGGGTTTAAAGGGTCCGTAGGCGGATCAGTAAGTCAGTGGTGAAATCTCATAGCTCAACTATGAAACTGCCATTGATACTGCTGGTCTTGAGTAAGGTAGAAGTAGCTGGAATAAGTAGTGTAGCGGTGAAATGCATAGATATTACTTAGAACACCAATTGCGAAGGCAGGTTACTATGTCTTAACTGACGCTGATGGACGAAAGCGTGGGGAGCGAACAGGATTAGATACCCTGGTAGTCCACGCTGTAAACGATGCTAACTCGTTTTTGGGTTTTCGGATTCAGAGACTAAGCGAAAGTGATAAGTTAGCCACCTGGGGAGTACGAACGCAAGTTTGAAACTCAAAGGAATTGACGGGGGCCCGCACAAGCGGTGGATTATGTGGTTTAATTCGATGATACGCGAGGAACCTTACCAAGGCTTAAATGGGAATTGATCGGTTTAGAAATAGACCTTCCTTCGGGCAATTTTCAAGGTGCTGCATGGTTGTCGTCAGCTCGTGCCGTGAGGTGTTAGGTTAAGTCCTGCAACGAGCGCAACCCCTGTTACTAGTTGCTACCATTAAGTTGAGGACTCTAGTAAGACTGCCTACGCAAGTAGAGAGGAAGGTGGGGATGACGTCAAATCATCACGGCCCTTACGCCTTGGGCCACACACGTAATACAATGGCCGGTACAGAGGGCAGCTACACAGCGATGTGATGCAAATCTCGAAAGCCGGTCTCAGTTCGGATTGGAGTCTGCAACTCGACTCTATGAAGCTGGAATCGCTAGTAATCGCGCATCAGCCATGGCGCGGTGAATACGTTCCCGGGCCTTGTACACACCGCCCGTCAAGCCATGGAAGTCTGGGGTACCTGAAGTCGGTGACCGTAAAAGGAGCTGCCTAGGGTAAAACAGGTAACTAGGGCTAAGTCGTAACAAGGTAGCCGTACCGGAAGGTGCGGCTGGAACATCTCATTTTAGAGCGTCTTTAAGACGATAAACAAAATTACGGACATGCAAATGTCCAAGTACTTACTTAAAGTTTAAGCTTTAGTTTTTTTATTGGTTGATATATATTAAAAATACAAAACCCACTAGAAATTAGTATCAGGGAACAGAGATACGGGATACGAGTTAATGGCACCGGAGACCCCGGCACCAGAAACACGGAACTCGGAACACAAAGAGTCTCGTAGCTCAGCTGGTTAGAGCGCTACACTGATAATGTAGAGGTCGGCAGTTCGAGCCTGCCCGAGACTACTAATTACGGCGGTAAGCAGTAAGCTTGAAGCAGTAGGCATTTTGCCTAAAGCTTATAGCCTAAAGCCTACAGCACCTAGAGGGGGAATTAGCTCAGCTGGCTAGAGCGCCTGCCTTGCACGCAGGAGGTCAAGGGTTCGACTCCCTTATTCTCCACAGTTTTGGAAGACTGATTTAAAAGTTACGGATGGAGCCAAAAACAACATTTGTTCATCAGTTTGAAAGAAAGAAATTAAGATCATTGACATTAACGGTAAAGACATCACAAAGAGAAAACCGAGCACTTATAAGTGCTTGAGTAACCTAAAAATAGGAAAGAAATCGTTAAGGGCGTATGGCGGATGCCTAGGCTTTCAGAGGCGAAGAAGGACGTGGTAAGCTGCGAAAAGCTCGGGGGATTGGCACACACGAATTGATCCCGAGATGTCCGAATGGGGCAACCCAATACATTGAAGATGTATTATCCCTTAGGGGAAGCAAACCCGGAGAACTGAAACATCTAAGTACCCGGAGGAAAAGAAATCGAAGAGATTCCGTAAGTAGTGGCGAGCGAAAGCGGATTAGCCCAAAAGTCTTTATATATTTAGCAGAATGTTCTGGAAAGAACAATCGTAGAAGGTGATAATCCTGTATGCGAAAGGTATATATAGATGATAAATGAGTAGGGCGGGACACGTGAAATCCTGTCTGAATATGGGGGGACCATCCTCCAAGGCTAAATACTCCTGAAAGACCGATAGTGAACAAGTACTGTGAAGGAAAGGTGAAAAGCACTTCGAATAGAAGGGTGAAATAGAACCTGAAACCGTACGCCTACAAGCGGTCGGAGCCCACAAGTTGGGTGACGGCGTGCCTTTTGCATAATGAGCCTACGAGTTAATTTTACTAGCGAGGTTAAGGACTTCAGGTCCGGAGCCGGAGCGAAAGCGAGTCTGAATAGGGCGCTGAGTTAGTAGGATTAGACGCGAAACCTTGTGATCTACCCATGGGCAGGTTGAAGCTCTGGTAACACAGAGTGGAGGACCGAACCGGTTGACGTTGAAAAGTCTTCGGATGACCTGTGGGTAGGGGTGAAAGGCCAATCAAACTGGGAGATAGCTCGTACTCTCCGAAATGCATTTAGGTGCAGCGTCGCAAATGAGTTTATTAGAGGTAGAGCTACTGATTGGATGCGGGGGTTTCATCGCCTACCAATTCCTGACAAACTCCGAATGCTAATAAATGTTCTGCGGCAGTGAGGGCATGGGTGCTAAGGTCCATGTCCGAGAGGGAAAGAACCCAGACCAACAGCTAAGGTCCCCAAATATATGCTAAGTTGAAGCAACGCGGTTGAACTGCATTGACAGCTAGGATGTTGGCTTGGAAGCAGCCATTCATTTAAAGAGTGCGTAACAGCTCACTAGTCGAGCGGTTCGGCATGGATAATAATCGGGCATAAGCATATTACCGAAGCTATGGATTTATAATTAATTATATCTGGTAGGAGAGCATTCTGTTTGCGCCGAAGCAGTATCGTGAGGTATTGTGGAGCGGACAGAAAAGAAAATGTAGGCATAAGTAACGATAAAGGGGGCGAGAAACCCCCTCACCGAAAGACTAAGGTTTCCTCAGCCATGCTAATCAGCTGAGGGTTAGTCGGGACCTAACGCGAACCCGAAAGGGGTAGTGGATGGACAATGGGTTAATATTCCCATACTTGCTCACACTAAAAAGGGGACGGTTCGACGTAGCTATTGAAGACTGACGGAAGTGTCAAGGCCTAGCCTTCGGGCGAAGCTGTTATAGTGAAATCGGATCCAAGAAAAGCCGAAGTGAAGCAACCCGTACCAAAACCGACACAGGTGGTCGAGGAGAGAATCCTAAGGTGCTCGAGTGAGTCGTGGCTAAGGAACTAGGCAAAATAGTCTCGTAACTTCGGAAGAAGAGACGCCATCAGCAATGGTGGCCGCAGTGAAGAGGCCCAGGCGACTGTTTATCAAAAACACAGGACTCTGCTAAATCGAAAGATGCTGTATAGGGTCTGACACCTGCCCGGTGCTGGAAGGTTAAGGAAGGTGCTTAGGGTTAAACCGAAGGCATTAACTGAAGCCCCAGTAAACGGCGGCCGTAACTATAACGGTCCTAAGGTAGCGAAATTCCTTGTCGGGTAAGTTCCGACCTGCACGAATGGTGTAACGATCTGGGCACTGTCTCAGCCACGAGCTCGGTGAAATTGTAGTATCGGTGAAGATGCCGATTACCCGCAATGGGACGAAAAGACCCTGTGAACCTTTACTATAACTTCGTATTGACTTTGAGTAAGTAATGTGTAGGATAGGTGGGAGGCTTTGAAGCAGGCACGCTAGTGTTTGTGGAGCCGACGTTGAAATACCACCCTTTACTTACTTGGAGCCTAACTTCTGAATGGAAGGACATTGCGTGGTGGGTAGTTTGACTGGGGTGGTCGCCTCCAAAAGAGTAACGGAGGCTTTCAAAGGTACCCTCAGCACGCTTGGTAACCGTGCGTAGAGTGTAATGGCATAAGGGTGCTTGACTGTGAGACCAACAAGTCGATCAGGTGCGAAAGCAGGACATAGTGATCCGGTGGTTCCGTATGGAAGGGCCATCGCTCATAGGATAAAAGGTACTCCGGGGATAACAGGCTAGTCTCCCCCAAGAGCTCACATCGACGGGGAGGTTCGGCACCTCGATGTCGGCTCGTCACATCCTGGGGCTGGAGAAGGTCCCAAGGGTTGGGCTGTTCGCCCATTAAAGTGGCACGCGAGCTGGGTTCAGAACGTCGTGAGACAGTTCGGTCTCTATCTATTGCGGGCGTTAGATGTTTGAGAGGGCTTGATTCTAGTACGAGAGGACCGAATTGAACAAACCTCTGGTGTATCAGTTGTACCGCCAGGTGCACCGCTGAGTAGCTATGTTTGGAAGAGATAAGCACTGAAAGCATATAAGTGCGAAACTCGCCTCAAGATGAGACATCTTTTAAGGGTCGTGGGAGATGACCACGTTGATAGGCTACAGGTGTAAAGTTGGTAACAGCATAGCCGAGTAGTACTAATTACCCGTAGATTTATAGCCTATTAAATAGGTAATGAATAATAAGTAATGAGCAATCATGAATCATACCTAGCTCAGGTATCTTATAAGTGCGACCAAGGTTTTGTCTTTGTGAAAGTTTTTATCGATTAAAAAGCAGTATGCTTTGCGCTGTAAGCCTAAAGCTTATAGCCTACTGCCTACAGCTATATACAACCTTTAGGGTGGTTTTAGCGGTGGGGCTCACCTGTTCCCATTCCGAACACAGAAGTTAAGCCCACCAGCGCCGATGGTACTGCGAAAGCGGGAGAGTAGGTCGCCGCCAGTTTTTATTTTAAACTCCTTTATCGATAAGATAAAGGAGTTTTTTTATGTCTTTACTTTTTTACGTTCTTACGTTTCTTTATTCTAAAGAATATAATAAGATAAGAATATAAAAATGTTTCAAGAAAAAAGAATATAAGTATTATATAAAATACAAAAGTCTCATAGAGTTTTCTGTGAGACTTTTTTTATGCACATACCCCAAAGATTTATCTTTGCTAGATGCTAGATGCTAGATGCTAGATGCTAGATGC
>NZ_FOIU01000009.1 GCF_900111495.1 Chryseobacterium wanjuense
TGTAATAGCCACGACTTTATCTGACAGTTAGGGGTTAAAAATAATTGTCAGTTATCCAATATTGTCCTTACTTCCAAAAGTAAGGATTTTTTGTTCCTCTGCAAGAGTTTCCAATAATTTATCTTTTGCAATAGGTTTACTATCCGAAAACGTCTGCATCGGTGTTTTACCGTAACAATGTTTTCCTGTATGCGTTCTTTCATTGTTGTAATACGATAGCCAGCTGTTTAAGTCTAATTGCAGTTCTTCAATACTTCTGTAAATTTTCTTTCTGAAAGCTATAGCATAGAACTCGTCCTGTATCGTCCTGTGAAAACGCTCGCAAATGCCATTGGTCTGAGGACTTTTAGCCTTGGTCTTTGTGTGATCAATATCTTCAATCGCTAAATAAAGCTGGTATTCATGCTGTTCTCTTATTCCACAGTATTCCGTTCCTCGGTCTGTTAAAATTCTGAGTAAACGAAGTTCCTGCTGCTCAAAGAATGGGACTACCTGATCATTAAGCATGTCAGCAGCAATAAGAGCATTTTTACGGTCATATAACTTTGCAAATGCTACTTTGGAATATGTGTCAATAAAAGTTTGCTGATAAATATGTCCAACTCCTTTGATATTGCCTACATAATAAGTGTCTTGAGCTCCTAAATATCCAGGATGATGAGTTTCAATTTCTCCATGAGCTTTTTTCTCTTCCTTAGCCCTTTCCAGTGCTGAAAGTTGAGATTCAGTAAGGACTACACCATCTTGAGCAGATTTGGCTTCCAGGGCTTTTAATCTTAGTTTAAACGTATGTAGATCGTGTCTTAACCAAATACTTCTGACTCCACCTGGTGATACAATGAAACCTTTCTTTTTAAGTTCATTACTTACTCTAAGCTGCCCCAGAGCAGGGTTTTCAATGGCTATATCAACAACAGCCTTTTCAATGACTTCATCTACACGATTCTTTAATACTGGCTTTCTTCTGGAGATTTCCTGTAATGCTAATTCACCTCCTTGCTCATACAGTTCTTTGAATCGATAAAAACTGTCTCGGGAATAACCCATTACTTTACAAGCTTTGGATACATTTCCTAAATGTTGTGCTAATTCAAGTACGCCTAGCTTGTTTTTGATAATTTTTTGTTGTGTTGTCATAATACTTAATCTGTTTTAAAGTTATTTAATTTGATTATAACTGTCAGATTAAGTATTGACTAATTCA